>DASXJE010000316.1 GCA_036497565.1 Mycobacteriales bacterium | reverse complement strand
GGGCGGCGACAACGCGGTGGCGCAGGGCCTGCTCGGCAACGCCGCACAGACGGGCAGCGGTGGCGATGCGACCGCGTTGCGTCCGGCGTTCAGCCCGGCGCTGGCGCTGCAGTACGCCGTCGGCGGCCGGCTGGAGTGGTCACTGCGGGCCGGCCCGGGCGACGGGCCGTGGTGGGTGCAGGTGCAGCGGCACTTCGGCCCGCTGTCGATTGAGCAGATCGGCTTCGGCGTCGACCAGGACGGCCACCAGGTCACGGGCGTGCGGGTGCTGCTGGACGGCGGCGTGTCGCTGGCCGGGCTCGCGTTGACGGTCGACGACCTGTCGATCGGCGCGCACTGGCCGACGGCTAGCGGCGGCGGGCCGCCGCTGACCGACCCCGCGGCGTGGAGCATTGACCTCGGCGGACTCGCGGTCGGTGCGACGGAGAGCAGCGTCAGCCTCGCCGGTGCGCTGCGCAAGCGCGCCAACCCGCCGGACTATGTGGGAATCCTGGTCGCGAAGGTCGGGCCGTACGGGCTGACTGCGTTCGGCGGTTACGGCAAATACGCCGTGCCCGGCGGCGACCAGTTCACCGCGCTGTTCGTCGTCGCCGCGGTCAGCGCCCCGATCGGCGGACCGCCGGCGTTCTTCATCACGGGCCTCGGCGGCGGCGCGGGCGTCAACCGGCGACTGGTTTTGCCCGCGACGCTGAACGACTTCCCCAATTACCCGCTGGTCGCCGCGCTCGATCCCAACAGCGCCCTGGCCCGCAACCCGGACGGGGCGCTCGACAGCCTCGCGGCGGCGTTCCCGCCGGAGCGCGGCTCGTTCTGGCTGGCCGCCGGAATCAGCTTCACGTCGTTCTCGCTCGTCGAGGTCGTCGCCGTGGTCGCGGTGTCGATCGGTGACGATCTGCAGATCGCGCTGCTCGGCCTGGCCCGTCTCGCGCTGCCCGCGCCCGAGGCCCCGATTGCGCAGCTGGAGCTGGCGCTGCAGGCGCGTTTCGCGTTGAAGGAGGGTGTGGTCAGTGTCCTCGCGCAGCTGACCGACAACTCCTGGCTGCTCTCGCCGTCCTGCCGGCTCACCGGCGGCTTCGCGTTCGTCTCGTTCTTCGGCGCCAACCCGCACGCCGGCGAGTTCGTCCTGTCGATCGGCGGCTACCACCCGGCGTTCCACCGCGACGGCTACCCGGTGGTGCCGCGGGTCGGATTCGTGTGGGCCATCAGCGACGTGCTCACCATCTCCGGCCAGTCCTACTTCGCGCTGACCAGTGAGGCGATCATGGCGGGGACGCGGTTCACCGCGTCGCTGAGCCTCGGACTCATCTGGGCGTCGCTGACCCTCGGGGTCGACGCGATCATCTACTTCGACCCGTTCCACTTCGTCGCCGACGGCTACGCGGCCATCGAGGCCGGCATCACCGTCGACATCGACTTCGGCTGGTTCGGGCACCTGCGGGTGAGCACGTCGTTCCACCTCGGCGCGACGGTGCACGTGGTGGGACCGAACTTCCACGGCTCGGCAACCATCGACCTCGACGTCACATCGGTGACCATCGCGTTCGGCGACAGCAGCGACCGCAGCACGGGGCCGCTGGACTGGGCCGGGTTCAGCGCGAAGTACCTCACCGCCGGTGGCGCGCCGGTGCTGTCCGCGATGCCGCAGAGCGGTCAGCTCATCGGAAGCCCGCAAGCCAGTGGGACGGCGTCCGACGACGGCAGCCAGGACCATCCGTGGCGGTTCGCGCCGGAGTGGTCGCTCGGCGTCGCGACGACGGCGGCGTCGACCCGCCTGCTCACCTCGGCCGGTGCGACACCGTTCTTCGTGTCGCAGACGGTCGGCATCGCCTCGATGGGGATTGCGAACCTGCTCTCGGATCTGTCCATCGAGGTGGACGGTCCGGCCGGTGCGCAGCAGATCACCGTCGGCGACGGCACGTCCGGGGTTCCCGGGTTGCACGTGACCCTCACGACGGCGCCCTTGCCGAAGGGCGTGTGGACCGCGAATCCGCCGCAGGGCCAGCTGCCGACCGGGGACACCGTCCGCGCCGGCACCGGTGCGGTGCTGATCGCCGCCGCGACCGCACCGACCGAGGCGATCGTGCTCGGCTTCCACCGGGTCGAGGTGGACGCGCAGGCCCGGCGGCCGTTGCCTTTTGCGGCCGAGCAGGCCGACCGCAGTCAGCGGGAGGCCGACGCCGGCGTGGCGAAGACGTTCGCCGTCGACAGGCCGGTCGATCCGCCGGCCGCGATCGCTGCCGCCATCGACTATCTGCGGACCGGTGCGCTCGCGCCGGGCCTGTCCCCGCTCGGTGCGGCGACGTTCACCCGCGACCGGGTCGCGCCGCCGAGCATCGGTCTGCTCACCGAAGGCATCGTGGCACCGGTCACCGCGGCGCCGCCGCTGCAGGCCGTCCAGCCGCCGGCCGCGCCGGCCCCGATCGACCTCACGGTCTACCCGCCGATCGTGACGGCGGTGCTCGCCGGCGACCCGGCGCCGGCGCAACGCCCGGTCGACCGGTCGAGCCTCGCCCCGGCGCCGGCAGCAACGCCGGTCGTCGCGGCGGCGGCCTCGGCCGCCGTACCCGCCGCCGCGCCGGGTGTGGTGCCCGGCGACGGCGCGCCGCGGATTCCGGCGCCGCAACTGGCCACCGTCCTGGCCGGCGCCGATCCCGCAATCGCCCAGGCGTTGCACCGTCAGCAGCCGCCGGTCGCGCCGACCGCGACCGGGCTGCGCCCGGCCGACGGCGGTCCGGTGACGCTGCGGGCCGGCGTCCCGGCCGAACTGCTGCGCGCGCCGGGCGTCGCCCCCGACCAGCGATCGCGCCTCGACACCGCGGGAACGTCGCTGGCAGGCGCCGGCCTGGCGCTGAACCCGGGCCAGCTGGTCGTCGTCGAGCTTCCCAACGCGCACCGTGACCTCGACGCAGGCGCCGCCCGACCGAGCCTGACCGTCGTCGGCACGGCCGCCGTCCGGGTGGTCGCGCTTTCCCGCGCCGGGGAGGTGCTCGCCGACTCGACCGTCGCCGCCGGTTCGGTGCCCATCCCGCAACACACTGGGCGGGTCGCGTTGTGGTGCGTGGGCGGCGACGGGAGCCGGCCCGCCGGGCTCGCCGGCTGGTACGGCGATGCCCGGCTCCCGCACGTCGGCTCGGGCGTCACACTCGCCTCCGACGCCGTCGTCAGCGGCGCCGCGCCGCCGCGGCGCGGCTCGCGGCAGGTGGCGGTCGGACACGTGCCCGGCGCGGCCGCCGTACGCGGCCGCGGGGTCGTCACCACCCGGTTGCCGGGCGACACCGCCACGGTGGTCGTGGCACTGCAGCCGGAGCCGGGCGCGGACCTCACCGGTCTGGTGCTGGGGGTCACCGGCGCGCGGCGGGCCGTCGGGGCGGACGGCGCCGCACTCGCCCCGACCCTGGTCGTCTGCGGCGGGCGGTCCCACCTGGTCTACCCGCTGAACCCGGATCCGGGCGCGACGTCGGTCGACGTGAGTGTCGGCAGCGATCTGGACTGGCGATTGCTCGGAGTTCTCGGTGCACCCGAGGGTGGTGGCCACGGAGCGGCGACGGTGGCGCAGCGCCTGGCCGATGCCGGCGGCGAGGCGCTGGCGGCGCCGCTGCTGCGGTCGCCGGTCGGGGCGGGCACCGTCACCTGGTCCGCGCCGATGAAGGAGGGCTGACGTGGTCGAGCCGGGCACGTTCGTACTGCACGACGCGGTGCGCCCGTCGCTGCCCGACGGCAGCTACACGTTGCGCGCGTCGCAGGCCGTATCGGCGCCGGGCGCGGCGATCCCCGATCTGCAACGGCATCTGCTGATCACCGGTCCCCGGTTCGCGCTGCCACCGGACCAGGTGCTCTCGACGTTCCCGCCGAACGACGCGGTCGGTGACTTCTCCACCCGGTTGCCGCAGATCGTGCTCCGTCGACGGACCCTGCCGTGGGAGCGGCGCAGCGGCGCCGCACAACCGGACGCGCCCTGGCTGGCGCTGGTCGTCATCGCCGATGGGGAGGGGCAACTTCTCACCGGTCAGCCGGCCGGCGCGGGGATGCCGGATCCGCAGGACCGCGACGCCGACACGTGCACGGTGCTGCGGGTCAGCGAGCGGGTCGTCGGGCAGGTGTTCCCGCGGCCGGCGGACTTGTCGCTGTTGTGCCACGTCCGCGAGGTCGACATCGCCGATACCGAGCTGGCGATGGGCGACGACGACGGATGGGTCGCGGTGGTGCTGGCCAATCGAATCCCGCAGCCCGGAATCCGCTACACCGCATGCCTGGTGAGCCTGGAAGGCCAGCTGGACCTGCTCACCAGCGCCGACGCGATCTCGGACTTCTTCACCAGCGTGACCGTTTACAGCCCGGCCGGTCAGGCGCCGTTGCCGCAGCCGGTGGCGCCGCCACCGCCGTCGCCGCGGCCGGCGGCGGTCGATGACGCCTGGTCGGTGTCACCCGACGTCACCGCCGCCGTGGGGGTGGCAAGTGACCCGCCCGCACCGACGGTGACCGGCACCAGCCAGTTCTTCGGGCTCGGCATCGGGCCGGTGATCTTTGACCCGGACACCAGCATCGTCGATTTCACCGTGCTCACGCACTGGTCGTTCACCTGCGCGGACGGCGGCGACTTCGCGTCGCTGCTGCAGGGCCTCGACGTCGGTGCGCTCGGCACCCTCCCGCCGGCCGATGCCGCCGCACCGCCCGCGACCCGCCCGGACCTGACGGTCACCGACACCGGACACGTCGAGGTGAGCTCGGTCAGCCGGCGGGCGGAGACCCG
>DASXJE010000315.1 GCA_036497565.1 Mycobacteriales bacterium | reverse complement strand
CCACCGCGCGCGGCGGGTCGAGGCGCAGTCCGAGGTCCGGGCCGCCGGCGGGATGGTGAAGTACGTATCCCATCAGCACCCCGCCCTCGACGAACTCGACCGTGACGCGGTAACCGAGTCGGGTCTCGTACCACTCCCGTGATCTCGCCAGGTCGCGCACCGGCAGCTTCAGGTGGTGCACCCCGGCCAGCGCCGGGCAGTCCGACACGTCAGTCATCTCAACCCCCGATTGCAGTGAGACTGCACTCTTGCAGTTATACTGCATCTTGTGCCGGATGACGTCAAGCGGAATGAGCAGAGCACCCGACGTCGCGCCGCGCGGGTGGCGCATACCGAGGACCGCATCATCGACGCGGCGACCGGGCTGTTCCTCGCCGACGGATATGTCGCGACGACGCTCGCGGCCGTCGCCGAGGCGGCGGACGTCGGTGCCCGGACGGTCTACGTGCGCTTCGGCACCAAGGCGGAGTTGTTTAAGCGGGTGGTCGACGTCGCGATAGTCGGGGACACGGCGCCGGTCGATGTGCTTGGCCGGGAGCCGATGACCACGGCGCTCCGCGCGCCGACAGCGGCGGAGCGGATCGCGGCCGGCGCGGCGATGGGCCGAGGCATCATGGCCCGCACCGGCGCGCTGTTCGCGGTCGCCCAGCAGGCAGCCGCGGTCGAGCCGCTCATCGAGGGTTATTGGCAGCAGGGGCGGGAGCAGAGCCGCCATACGCAGCGCGTGTTCTGGACGGCGATGGCCGACGACGGGCTGCTCGACCCGTCGGTCGATCTCGACCGGCTCATCGACACCGTCAGCGTCATCGGTGCCGCCGAGACCTTCCTGCTGATCACCCGCATGCTCGGCTGGTCGCTCGATGCCTACGAGGAATGGCTACGCGACACCCTCACCAGACTCGCCGGGTTGCACTAGCCGGGCCCGAAACGCGGACGGCTCGTGCTGAACGGGCGTACGGGTGGTGGTCGCAGTTCCGCTCCGGTGATACATCTGGAGCATGATCGCCGACGTACCGCTGGCGACCGAGCGATTGGTTCTGCGTCGCTTCCGTCCTGATGACGCCGCCGCATTCGCCGCTTACCGGTCGCACCCCGACGTCGCGCGCTACCAGTCCTGGACACCGCCGGTGCCGCTCGCGGCGGCCACCGAGCTGGCGCAGACCTTCGCCGCCGGAAACCCGCGGCGGCCGGGCTGGTTCCAGTACGCGATCGAGCTGGCGGCCGACCAGCGCCTGATCGGCGACGTCGGCGTGTGCCTGCATGACAACGCGATGCAGGCCGAGCTCGGATTCACCGTCGCTCCCGACGAGCAGGGCCACGGTTACGCCACCGAGGCCGTCGGCCGGATCATCGACCACCTCGTCGGCGAGCGTGGGTTGCGGCGGTTGGCGGCCGAGTGCGACGCGCGCAATGTGGCGTCGGCCGCGCTCCTACGCCGGCTCGGGTTCACTTTGGAGGGCCGGCGGCGTGCGCACACCTGGATCAAGGGCGAGTGGACCGACGATCTGGTGTTCGGACTCCTCGCCGAGGAGTGGCCACCCGACCCCTCCCGTCCGCTCACGTCGGGTCCGCCGCCGGGAACACCCGGTCGGTGACGGCAAGCGCCACGACGACCGCAGACGTCGCGGCCCCGAGCGCGAGTGCACTGATCGACGTGGCGACGATCCCGAGCAACCCGAGGACGGCGATCGCCGCGAGCCGCGACCAGGGCACGATCCGCCAGACCGTCGCCTTGAACGCGGCATGTCCCGCGAGGAAGAGGGCCGTCCCGCCGAGCACGAGGTACGCCGTGGAGACGCTGCTTGTCACCGTCGGCTCGGCGAGCACGCGTTCGTCGGCCGCGGCGGTCACGATGATTCCCGCGACCATGATCGGGTGGATGAGGTGGTACGCCGAGCGACCGAGTCGGCCCGGGTCGGACGACTCGGCGACGATCTGGGCGCCGGCCTCCGCCGAGCGGTCGAAGTAGATCCACCACAAGGCGGCTACCCCGGCGAATGCGGCGACGAAGACGCCGATCTCCGCGCCGGTGACGTCCGGTAGTCGTGCGACGGTGCTGCCGATCGCTACAACGGACTCGCCGAGCGCGATCAGGATGAAGGCCTGGCAGCGTTCGGCGAAATGGCTGCCGGAGATGGTCCAGTCCGCAGTGGTCGAACGGCCGAGTCCCGGGGTGTAGAAGCCGACCGCGCCGCCGACCAGATCGATGGCCACGGCCGCGACCCAGAACGCCGCCCGCGCGCCGCCGTGGGCGAATCCTCCGGCCACGGCGAGTGCCCCGCTGAGCACGCACCAGACGAGGATTCGCTCGAAGTTGAGCCGCAACCGTTCATCGGTCAGCCCGGCGACGGTGAACACGCTGCGCCCGATCTGCATGACGGCGTACGCCCCGCCGATCCACAGTCCGCGATCGCCGAACGCGTGCGGGATCCCGGCGGACAACACCAGGCCGGCGAACATCAACACCAACAGCATCAACCGCACGGGTATCCGTTGTGGGTCGAGCCAATTCGTCACCCAGGTCGTGTAGACCCACACCAACCAGACCATTGCGAGCAGCAACAGCGTCTGAAAGGCGCCGACGACGGTCGCCCGGGTCACCAGTTGGTGGGAGAGCTGGGTCACCGCGAAGACGTAGACGAGATCGAAGAACAGCTCGATGTTCGTGACCCGGGTTTCCTCGCCGTCGCGTCGGAGCAGGTTCGCGGCCAGCATGCCTACGCCCCGCGGCGAGCGGCGCGCTCGACGGCGGTGAGCCAGACCTCGTTGAGGGCCGCGCCGTCGACGTCGACCAGAACCCGGGTGGGACGTCCGCCGGGATCCTGTTCGAATCGCAGCTGGCCGTTGTCGACGATGGTGCGCAGGTGCATGTCGTCGAGCACGGCTCCGGGCCAGCCGAGCGCCACCGCGCACGCGACGGGGTCGTACTGGAAGTTCAGCAGGTCGTCGGCCAGACCCGTGTGGGCCTTGCCCATGTCGCCCATCGCGTAGTCGGCGCCGTGCGCCGCGCACTGCCGGGCGACGAGCTCACCGAGCGGACCGCACGCTCGGAGCCTCGGCAGATCGGCCGCTCGCACCTGACCGTGCATCGTCGCGGGCAGGGTGGCCAGCGTGAGTGACGCGGTGGCCGCGACGATCTGTGCGGCCCGGGTGTCCCACTGCACGTTCCAGTCCATGTCCGGACCCCAGGCGGGCAGCCCGTCGGCCGGCGGACGGATCCACCCGCCCATGGCCACGACGCGATTTCGGGCGAGGCTGCCCGGTCGCGCCACCTCGAGCAGCGCGAGGTTGGTGTAGGGACCGATGGCGACCACGGTCGCCCCGGCGTCGATGTCGGCGGCCAGCAGGTCGAGCGCGGCACCCGGCGGCGCCGGATACGCAGCGATGCCCGTCGGCCAGTAGCGGTCGTCATCGATGATCGGGTCGGCGGTGCGGAGCGTGCTGAGCGAGACCTCGGCGCCGGCCACCACCGGGATGTCGCTCCGGCCGGCCAGGTCGAGACAGTGCCGGACATACCCGGCCCGACGGCCACCCGGATCGATCGTGGTGGTGATGCCCACGACGTCGACATCCGGCCACCCGAGCAGCATGGCGAGGGCGCACGTGTCGTCGGTGTCGCCGCCGAGATCGGTGTCGAGATGGATCTGCATGCGCTCAGCATGTCGGCCGGGCGGGGGACTGGACAGGCCCGGGGACCTTTAGGTTAGGCTGCCCTAACCTGAAGCGACGGAGGAGGATCCGGTGCTGGCCACGTTCGTGATCGGACTGCGGGAAGGGCTCGAGGCGTCGCTGATCGTCGGCATCATCGCGGCCTTCCTCGGCCGCCACGGTCGGCGTGATGCATTGCGGCAGGTCTGGGTCGGGGTCGCTGCCGCGGTCGCGATCTGCATCGCCATCGGCGTCGTCCTGCAGGTGGTCGAGCAGAGTCTCCCGCAGGCCCAGCAGGAAGGCCTCGAGACCGTCGTCGGGCTCTTCGCGGTCTGCATGGTCACCTTCATGATCATCTGGATGCGGGGCCACGCCCGGAGCATGAAGGGCGACCTGGAAGGCGCCGCGGCCGCCGCGCTCGCCCGGGGCTCGGCCAATGCATTGGTCGCGATGGCATTTCTCGCGGTACTGCGGGAGGGTTTCGAGACCGCCGTCTTCCTGCTCGCCACGTTTCAGGCCAGCGGCAACGCGTTGCTCGCCGCGATCGGCGCACTACTCGGCATCGTCGTCGCCGTCGTCATCGGCTACGGGATCTACCGCGGTGGCGTGCGCTTGAACATGGCCCGCTTCTTCCGGATCACCGGGCTCGTCCTTGTCCTCGTCGCCGCCGGCCTGGTGATGACCGCGCTGCACACGGCCTTCGAGGCCGGCTGGATCCAGTTCGGCCAGTCCCGGGCGATGGACCTGTCGTGGCTGGTCCGGCCCGGTACACCCGTCGAGTCGCTGCTCACCGGCGTACTCGGCATTCAGGCCTATCCGACCGTCATCGAAACCCTGGGATGGGTGATCTACGCCGTGCCGATGTTGTTGTTCGTGGCCTGGCCACAGCGCCGCAGCTCCGCCGCCAAGGGCGAGCGGCCGACCGTGTCGGCGCAGGCGTGAGCGGCGCGACCCGGGCCTTGACCGGCGTGGCGGCGGTCGGCATGCTCGCCGGCGCTCTGGCCGGCTGCGGCTCGCACAAGAACGAGGCGGCGGGTTCGGCCAAGGCCAAGGGATCGGGCAACGTCGAGATCGTGCTGACCGACGACGGCTGCGCGCCGAAGCCGGCGACCGTGCCGGCCGGTCCGTTGACCTTCACCGTCCGCAACGACAACACCAACAAGGTGAGCGAGGCCGAGGTGATGGCCCAGAACCGGATCCTGGGCGAGAAGGAAAACCTCACCCCGGGCCTCTCCGGGAGCTTCAGCCTGCGTCTCGACGCGGGCCGCTACATCGTGAACTGTCCCAACGCCGCCACCGACCACGCCACTCTCACCGTGTCCGGGGCGAAGCGCGCCGACGACTCCAAGCCGGAGCTGACCGCCGCAGTGGGGTCTTACCAGCGCTACGTCGTCGCCGAGGTCGACAAGCTCGTTCCCGCGACCGACGCGTTCGTGGCTGCGGTCAAGTCCGGCAACGTGGCGCGGGCCAAGGCGCTCTATGCCCCGAGCCGCGCCTACTACGAGGCGGTCGAGCCGGTCGCTGAGAGCTTCGGCGGCCTCGACCCGGCGATCGACGCGAGGATCAACGACGTCGCCGATCCCGCGCATTGGACCGGCTTCCACCGCATCGAAAAGGCGCTCTGGCAGGATCATTCGCTCGCCGGGATGACACCGATCGCGAACAAGCTCGCGACCGACGTGGCCACGCTGAAGCAGGAGGTGGCGACCGCGAAGCTGCAGCCGGCGCAGATCGCCAACGGCTCGGTCGAACTGCTCGGCGAGGTCGCCAAGAGCAAGATCACCGGTGAGGAGGAGCGCTATAGCCACACCGACCTGTGGGACTTCGAGGCCAACCTGGACGGCGCGCACAAGGCGTTCCTGGTGCTGGAGCCGGCTCTGAAGAAGGCGCAGCCGCAACTGGCCGGGACGATCACGCGGCAGTTCGCGGTCGTCTACGCCGCGCTCGGCAAGTACCGGACCGCCCACGGCTTCGTCAACTACGCCACGGTCGGTGCGCCGGACCGCCGGCACCTGACGACCGTCGTCAACGCGCTGGCCGAATCGCTCAGCAAGGTCGCGCCGGCGATCGTGTGACCGCAGAGACCGAGAGGATGACGACCCACGGTGGGTAGGCAGACGTGCCCCGCAGGAATGTCGAGGCGCGGGTTTCTCGGTGGCCTCGGCCTGGCTGGTGCCGGTGTGGCGGCCGGCGCCGCGGCGGGGTGTTCGGACTCCGAAGCGACGACCGGCGGTGCACCGCCGGCCGCGGCCGCGGTGTCGTTCCACGGCGACCATCAGGCCGGGATCGGTACGCCGGCGCAGGACCGGCTGGCGTTCGCGGCATTCGACCTGACCACCTCCAGCCGGACCGACCTGGTCGACTTACTACACACCTGGACCGCCGCGGCGGTGGCGATGACCGCGGGTCAGCAGGTTCCCGGTAGTTCGACCGATGCGCAGGCGCCACCGGCCGACACCGGCGAGGCGGTCGGTCTGCCGGCGTCGGCGCTCACGGTCACCGTCGGCTTCGGTCCGACGATGTTCGACCACCGCTTCGGCCTGGGCGCCCGGAAACCGGCCGCGCTGACCGGACTTCCGGCCCTGCCCGGTGATCAGCTCGACCCGACACGGTGCGGCGGCGACCTCGGCGTACAGGCGTGCGCCAACGACCCGCAGGTGGCCTTTCACGTCATCCGGAACCTGTCCCGGCTGGCCAGCGGCACCGCGAGCATGCGCTGGTCGCAGCTCGGTTTCGGCCGTACGTCGACGACCAGCAGGTCGCAGGCGACTCCGCGAAACCTCATGGGCTTCAAGGACGGCACCCGCAACATCCGCGGCGAGGACACCGCCGCGATGAACTCCCACGTGTGGGTGGGGCGGGACAGCGACCAGTCATGGCTGCGCGGCGGCTCCTATCTGGTGACCCGCCGGATCCGGATGCAGATCGAGGCGTGGGACCGCGACTATCTGGCCGATCAGGAGAACGTGTTCGGCCGGAAGAAGGGGGACGGGGCGCCGCTCACCGGGCGCGCCGAGACGGATGTCCCGGACCTGGCTGCCAAGGATTCGGCGGGCGAGCCGGTGATACCGGTGGATGCCCACATCCGGCTCGCCAGCCGGGAGACCAACGGCGGGCTGCAGATCCTCCGGCGCGGCTACTCCTACACCGATGGCACCGATCCGGCGACGGGCGACCTCGACGCCGGCCTCTTCTTCATCGCCTACCAGAAGGATCCCGCGAGCCAGTTCGTCGCGCTGCAGCGGCGGCTCGGCGTCCACGACGCGTTGAACGAATACATCAGTCACACCGGAAGTGCTGTCTTCGCCTGTCCGCCCGGCGTGCGCGACAAGAACGACTTCTGGGGCCGGTCGCTCTTTGCCTGACGGCCCAACTTGCCCCCGACGATTGCCGTAGCCGCGACGGAGGAGGAGATTGTCAGTTTCGGCATCGGACGCTTCTGGGAGGAAGAGTGCCTGACCGGGTGAAGGTCGGCGTGGTCGGCCTCGGCATGTGGGGTCAGAACCACCCGCTCGTCTACGACGACTACGACCACGCGGAGCTGTCGGTCGTCTGTGACCTTGACGAGCAGCTCGCCAAGGAAACGGCGGAGAAGTACCACTGCGATTGGACGACCGATGTCGGCCAGCTCGCGAGCAGCGATGTGACCGCATTCAGTGTGGCGACCCCTGACTACGCGCACTTCGCTCCGGTGAGCACGTTACTGAAGGCCGGGAAGCACGTGCTCGTCGAGAAGCCGCTCACCACCGACCTCACCGAGGCGAAGCAGCTGGCCGGCCTGGCCGACGCAAGCGGGTCCGTCGCCATGGTCGACTTCCACCTCCGCTGGGATCCGCAATGGTGCATGGTCAAGGAGGCGGTCGAGCGCGGTGATCTCGGCGAGCCGGTGATGGGCTACATCCGGCTGAGCGACGCCATCACCGTCGCCGAGAACTGGCTGCGTTGGGCAGGCCGATCGGGTCCGCACTGGTTCCTGTACCCGCACACCATGGACCTGATGCGGTGGATCATCGACCAGGAACCGCGGCGGGTCTACGCCACCGGCCACCGCGGGGTGCTCGAGGCCAAGGGTGTGGACACCTGGGATGCCATGCAGACAGTCGTCGACTTCGACACCTGCACCATCACCTTCGAGACGTCGTGGATCATCCCGAACTCCAACCCCAGTGTGCTGGACTGTCACATGTCGCTCTACGGCGACAAGGGCAAGGTTGACTACGACCAGGACTACTCGGGGATCTCCTTCGCCACCGACAAGTTCTCCTACCCCTGGGTGCCGGTCGGGCAGCGGGACCGCTACGGCAAGCTCAACCACTTCCTGTACGCGCCCATGCGGCACTTCGTCGACTGCGTCAGAGCGGGCATTCCGCCGGAGTGCACGTTCCAGGACGGTCTCGCGGTGGTCGCGATGATCCATGCTGCGCTGGCGTCATTGGAGTCCGGCCAGCCGGTCGAGATGGACGGGTTGCTCTAGTCGGATCTTGGGGGTGACGCGTCATCGGGTTGCGTCGTACCGGTGAGCGCGTCGAAGGCGTTGAACATCGCAAGCGACGGCCCGGTCAGTAGTCCGCCGTCGACGGGAAGCACGATTCCGGTGATCCAGGCTGCGTCGTCGGAGGCGAGGAAGGCGACCGCCGCGGCGATGTCTTCCGGCCGGCCGACCCGGCCGGCGGGATAGAGCGTGGTGAGGGCGGCGAGCGATTCCGGTTGGTCATCCCAGACTCGGGTGCGGATGGTTCCTGGAGCGACGACGTTGAAGCGCACCGGGTTGGCCGCCGGGTCGCGCTGGGCGATCCGTCGGCCGCCGTAGAGGACCGACAGGTTCTGCGCGAGCACCGGCAGCGCCGCCTTCGCGGTGGAGTAGACGAGGTCACCGGATGCGGCGAGCCCGTTGACCGAGCCGATCATGACGACCGAGGCGGCCGGTGACGTCATCAGGTGGGGAAGGGCGGCCTGGATGCTCAAGACCGTGCCGTGCAGCGTCGGAACGGCGTCATGCGCCCACGTCGAGTCGTCGATGTCCTCGAACGACGTCCCAGAGCCGATCCCGACGTTGGCGACGAGAACATCCACTCCGCCAAAGCTCTCTACGGCTGTTGCCATCGCCGCGTCGACCGCCTTCCGGTCGGTGACGTCGCACTCCACTCCGACGGCCCGCCCGCCGGCCTGCACGACCGACCGCGCCGCCTCGTCCGCGCTCGCCGGATCGAGGTCGGCCACGAGCACCGCCGCGCCCTCCGTGCCGAGGCGCAGCGCGATCGCCCGCCCGATTCCCCGGCCACCACCGGTGACCACCGCAACCCGATCCTCGAATCGCTGCACCGTACCCGCGCCTCTCGGTCGTTTAACCCGTGCCAGGTCAGCACCGAATCCACCAGTACGGCGGATTAGCTGTCACTGGCGGCCGGGCCGGGACCAGGCTACTGTCCGGCAAGGCCCGCAGGGGGCCTCCGGTCCGCGGACAGGGCAGAGCCCACCTGAGAAGGCGATCGACGCGACGACCGATGTTCCCTCCTTTCGGCCTGGCGATGCGGACCGCAGGCACACGAGAGGAGTAGCGATGCCGACCGTCCCCCTGCCCGACCGCCCGAATCTCGAGCAGCTTCGTAACCAGGCCAAGGATCTACACCGATCGGTGCGGGCCGACCTTCCTGAGGCGCTCGCGGAAGTCGCCGAACATCATCCCGTCGGGCTCGGATCCGACGGTTCCCGCGGCTTCTCGCTGAGCGATGCCCGGCTCGTCGTCGCCCGCCGCTACGGGTTCTCCAGCTGGACCCCGCTGAAGCGCTACGTCGAGGTGGTCGAGCGGTACAGCCGCTATCCGGCCGAGCTGGCGCAGAACGCTGTGCCGGGGCGGCTCGCCGACGAGTTCCTCCGACTCGCATGTCTGACGTACGGAGACGACGACCGGCCCGAGCCTCGGCGCCGAGCCCGCGACCTGCTGTCGGAGCGGCCGGAGCTTACCGACGACAACATCTTCGTGGCGGCCGCCGCCGCCGACGTCGACGCCGTCGGGCGCCTGCTCGCCAACGACCCGGACGTAGCAATGCGCGAAGGCGGCCCGTACCGGTGGACGCCGCTGCTCTACCTCGCCTACGCCCGCCACGACCCGGATATCGCCCGCGACGCGGTCCTGGCCGCGGCCCGCCTTCTGCTCGACGCCGGCGCCGACGTCGACGCCGGTTACCTCTGGCACGGGATGCCGAGTCCGTTCACCGTGCTGACCGGGGTGTTCGGCGAAGGCGAGCTGGGTCCCGTCCGCCAGCCCCGTCACCCGCACTCGCTCGACCTGGCGCGGCTGGTTCTCGACGCGGGAGCCGATCCCAACGACGGGCAGGCGCTCTACAACCGCATTTTCGGTAGGGACAACGACCACCTCGAACTGCTCTTCGAGTTCGGCCTCGGCACCGGTGCAGGTGGACCCTGGCACCGGCGGCTCGGTGCCGCCATCGACACCCCTGAGCAGATGGTGCGTGGTCAGCTGCGCTGGGCGGTCAGCCACGGAATGGCCGAGCGGATGAGGCTGCTGCTCGACCACGGTGTCGACGCCGCCGCACCCTTCGCCGACGGCATCACCGCCCCCGCGCTCGCGGCCACGTCCGGTCACACCGCGCTGGTCGATGATCTCGTCGCCCACGGCGCGCCGGCCCCGGCCCTCGAGCCGGTCGACGCCTTCATCGCCGCCGCGCTGGCCGCCGACCGCACGGGTCTCGACCGGGTGCAGGCGGCACACCCCGGTGTGGCCGCGGCCGCCCGTGCGGCCCGCCCGGCGTTGGTGGTCTGGGCGGCGGGGTCCGGCAGCCCTCCCGCCGTCGAGCTTCTCGTCGCCGCCGGATTCGACGTCAATGCCCGAGGCAGAACCGACATACCCGTCGAGCAGCCCTGGCACACCGCGCTGCACGGAGCCGCGGAGTCGGGAGACGTCGAGCTGGCCCGGACCCTTCTCCAACTCGGCGCCGACCCCGACATCCACGACGAACGCTTCGACTCCACGCCGCTGGGCTGGGCCCGTCACCTCGACCACGGGGAAGTCGCGGACCTGCTCGAGCCGGTCACCGCCGAAAGCGACTACTGATCGACGACCGAGCCGTCCTCGTGCAGCCGGGTGCCGATCGGACGCGGCACCGGCGGGTGCTTCTGCGCGGAGTCGGCGGAGAACTCGATACCGATGCCTGGTGTTTCCGGGATGAGCAGGAACCCGTCCTTCACGGCCAAAGGTGTCTCGACCATCGCACTCTTCGGCGGGACACCTTCACCCAGCGGGTATTCCTGGATGGCGAAGTTGGGGATGCACGCGGCGATCTGCAGGCAGGCAGCGGTGCTGATCGGTGACAGCGGATTGTGCGGCACCACCTGCACGCCGCGCGCCTCGGCCGCGGCGGCGATCTTCTTGGTGCCGGTGATGCCGCCGGCGAGGCAGACGTCGGGCCGGACGTACTGCACCGCACCACGCGCCAGCAGCATCTCGAACTCCTGCAGCGTGTGCAGCCGCTCGCCGGTGGCGATCGGGATCGAGATGCGGTCGGCGACCCAGCCCATGGAGTCGAAGTTGTCCGGCAGGATCGGGTCTTCGTAGAACATCGGCCGGTACTGCTCGATGCCGCGCGCCAGGACGACGGCCTCGGCGGGAGTGAGCCGGCGATGGATCTCAATGCACAGGTCGACGTCGTCGCCCACCGCCTCGCGGTAGCGGCGTACCCGATCGATCGCCGTACCCATCTTCTTCGCGTGGGTCTCGAAGTACGGCTCGTCGATCGACACGTCGAGGAACGGCGTCAGATGCCCGACCGCGGTGAAGCCGGCTTCTTTCGCCGCGACGCATCCATTGACGAGCTCTTCGGTCGTCGAACCGAAAACGTGGCTGTACACCCGCGCCTTGTCCCGGACCCGGCCGCCCAGCAACTCGTAGACGGGAACTCCAAGCGCCTTGCCCTTGATGTCCCATAGCGCGATGTCGAGGGCCGAGAGGGCACCCATGATCGCGGCACCCCGGAAGTGCGACGACCGGTACATCACGTTCCAGTGGTGCTCGATGCGGTGCGGATCCTGGCCGACCAGGTAGTCGCCGAACTTCTCGAGCGCCGCCTGTGAGGCCTCCAGATGGCCCCACGTCCCCGACTCCCCGACACCGGTGATGCCGGCGTCGGTGTGCACCAGGGTGAGCAGATACCGGTCGACCGGGACCGCTTCGACAGCCGTGATCCTCATCTGTGCGCCACTTCCGTTCGCGGTGATGGTCCGGCGTCGACCCTACCGTCAGGCACTCATCAACACGCTCGCCGACCTCGGGTCGACCGCGGAGGCGCGCGGGTAGTCGATGTAGCCGGTGTCCGTCTGCGTGTAGAGCGTTCGTTCGTCGTAATCAGCGAGTGGCGACCCGCCGCGCAGCCGCTCGGGCAGGTCGGGGTTGGCGATGTAGAGCCGGCCGAACGACACCAGGTCGGCGAGTCCGTCCCGGATGAGCGCCTCCCCGGCCTCGGCCGTCGTCGTGTGTCCGAAGCCGGTGTTGCCGATGAGCAGGCCGGAGAAGAACGGCCGGAGGTCGGCGAGTGCCGGGTATCGCGTGTTGTCGGTCAGATGCAGGTAACGCAGGCCGAGGGTCGAGAGAGCGGACACAAGGAGCCGGTAGACGGCACCCGGGTCAGCCTCGACGTGCCCGTTGATCGGATTGCCGGGCGACAGCCTGATGCCCACCCTGGTTGCCCCGATCGCCTCGACCACGGCACGCGTCACCTCGACGGGATAGGCGATCCGACCGGCGGGCGATCCGCCGTACGCGTCGTCCCGCAGGTTGGTGTTGTCGCTCAAGAACTGGTGGATCAGGTAGCCGTTGGCACCGTGCAACTCGACGCCGTCGAAGCCTGCGGACATTGCGTTGCGGGCTGCCCGTACGTGGTCGTCGACAGCCTGTGCGATGTCGTCGTAAGACATCGCGCGGGGAATCGGGTAGGGCCGCTTGGTCGCACCGACGTGCAGCAGGCCGGGCGGCGCGACCGCGGACGGCGCCAGCGGCACCGAGCCGTCCAGCCGGTTGTCCGGATGCGAGGAGCGCCCGGAATGCATGAGCTGCGCGAAGATCGTGCCGCCCTCGGCGTGGACGGCGCCGGTCACCGCGCCCCAGGCGTCGACCTGCTGCGCGGTCGCGAGTCCCGGCATGTGCCGGTCGGACTGCCCGCGGGTGCTCGGCCAGATCCCCTCGGTGACGATGAGCGCGGCGCCGGCGCGCTGGGCGTAGTACCGCGCGACGCCGGGCAACGGGACGCCCTCATCGTCGGCCCGGAACCTGGTCATCGGCGCCATGACCACCCGATGGGCCGCGCTGAGCCCGGGGTGACTGAGCGGGGCGAGGAGGTGCGGATAGTCAGCGTGGGCAGCCATGCGGTGAGGTTAAAACCTGACATCGGTGTCAGGTGCAAGCCTCAATGCCGGGTCGGACCGATCAGCAAGCTGAGGATTGTCGGCGGGATGCCTTCCTCGGCCGAACCGCCGAAGAGGCGGTGGACCGCTTCGCGGAAGCGGAGGAGCGCGGCCAGTGGGCCGCGACCGGTGTCGTCCTCCGCGGTGCCCGCCCCGGCCGTTGTCAGCCAGCCGAGCGGGTCGTCGTCGGGTCCCAGCACCCGTAGCACGGTACTCGACTGACCGTCGTCGCCGAACGACCCGTACAGCCGATCGGCCAGATCACGCAGCGACACCTCCTCCTCGGCGAGGAAAACGGGTTCCTCGCCCTGCCACGTCACATCGAGGGTGATGACGCGCGCTCGTGCGTCCTCGCCGGCGATCCGGAACAGTTCGTCGATCGCCTGGCCGAGGGACAGTTCGCTGGCGGCCTGGATCTCTTCGGGGGTGAGGGGACTACGGGGCAGGACGCTGAGAATGGTGAGGCGCTGGCCGTCCTCACCCAGGCTGTTATGCCAGCTGGTCATGGCTGCTCCTCTCCCCGACGTAGATCGACCGCCACCGCGAGTCCGGACAGGCTGGCGGCTAGCCCTTGGTAAGGATCACCCGGATACCGTAGACGGCGCCGGCGGCCACCACGAGAAGGCAGATCGCGGCCGCGACCAGCGCCGTGACATTGCGCCGGGCTGAGGCCTCTTCGTCGCCGCGCCGGAGGTACCCCGACGCCGACAAGGCGAGCAGGCCGATCGAATAGATCGTCACCAGGCCGGCCCCCGCCGCGACGCTGATCACCAGGATCTTCCACATCGACGCCCAGTCGACGTACGAGTCGGCAAGCACAACCATCAGCTACTCACCACCCTGGCGCCGGCGGGCTCGTGTGACGTCCCGCCCTTCTCGTCCCAGGCGTCGTTGACATTTGTGGCGTTGACCGTTGTTCGGCGGGACAGTGCGTAGACGCCGCCGCAATAGGCCGCCAACACCAGCGCCATCAAGATCACGCCCAGGTCCCCGCCGATACCATTGACGACGGCGAAGGTAAGGGCGCCGACCGCCCCGGCGGCCGGCAGGGTCACCACCCAGGTCACCACCATCCGCCCGAACACGACCCAGCGCACCGGCTGGGCCCGACCGAGGCCGGCACCGACCACCGAGCCGCTACACACCTGCGTCGTCGACAGCGGAATTCCGAAATGGGTCGAGGACAGGATGACAGCAGCCGACGTGGCCTGAGAGGCGAACCCCTGCGGACCCTCGATCTCGATCAATCCCTTACCCAGCGTGCGGATGATCCGCCAGCCGCCGACGTAGGTGCCCATCGAGATCGCCAGTGCGCAGGCGATGATGACCCAGTCCGGCGTGGTCGCGGTCTTGGAGATGCTGCCGTTGGCGACCAGTGCCAAGGTCAGTACACCCATGGTCTTCTGCGCGTCGTTGGTGCCGTGCGCCAGCGAGACCAGGGTCGCGGTGCCGACCTGCCCCCAGCGGAAGCCGGCCGCGCGCACCCCGCGCTTGGTCTTGCGGGTGACCCGGTAGGCGAACCACGTCGCGGCCGCGGTGACGAACCCGGCGATGATCGGGGCGAAGACCGCCGGGATGAACACCTTCGACGCGACCCCGTGCCAGATCACGGCGTTGGCGCCGGCGTGGACGATGGTGGCGCCGATGACCCCGCCGATCAGGGCATGCGACGAGCTCGACGGGATACCCAGGTACCACGTCGTGACATTCCATGCGACGCCGCCGGCCAGGCCCGCGAAGACGACCGTGATCGTGACGTCGGTCTGAGTGACGATGCCCTTGGCGATGGTGGCCGCGACCGCGAGCGACAGGAATGCCCCGACCAGATTCGCGAGTGCGGAAATGGCGACCGCGACCTTCGGCTTCAGGGCGCCCGTCGCGATCGACGTCGCCATCGCATTCGCCGAGTCATGAAAACCGTTCGTGAAGTCGAAGCCCAATCCGACGATGACCACCATCACCAGGATGAAGGCATTCGATCCAGTCACTCACTCGTGGTACCAGAGCCCCGACCCGGCCGGCAGGATTCCGACTGACCGTTCAGACTCCCGTAACTTCACGTCCATCCAGAAACCACCGACTCACCGGCTGACGGCAACCCGGCTGAGGGGAAGACGGGTCAACTCGGCCCGGGTCGCGTCGTCGAGTCGTACGTCGGCTGCGCCGAGGTTCTCGGCGAGGTGGGCGCGGGTGCGGGTGCCCGGAATGAGCAGGACGTTCGGAGCAAGACCGAGCAGCCAGGCGAGGGAGACCTGCGCCGGAGTCGCGCCCAGCCGCCCGGCCAGCGTGGCGAGCCTGGGATCCGTGAGGAGCCGGTGTCGCTGCTCGCCGGGCCAGCCCAGCGGGCAGAACGGCACGAATGCGATGTTGCGTGCCTCGCACTCGGTGAGCACGTCCAGGGAGTGCTGGTCGCCCAGGTTGAAGAGGTTCTGCACGCAGACGACATCGGTCTGGTCGAGCGCCCGTAACAGGTGCAGGCGGGAGATGTTGCTGAGCCCGACGCCGTCGATCAGCCCTTCCTCGCGGGCCTGGATCAGTGCCGCGAGCTGGGCGTCGAACTGCCTGCCCGGAGTCCCGGACGGATTCATCCCGCGCAGGTTCACCGCCGCGAGCCGACCGGTGCCGAGCGTTGCGAGGTTGTCCTCGATGCCCTGGCGCAGCGCGCTGTCGGTGTCGCGGCGGGCGGCCACCTTGCTGACGATCGCCAGGCCGGCCGGGTAGGGGTGCAGAGCCTCGCGGATGAGCTGATTCACGGTGCCCGCGCCGTAGTACTGCGCAGTGTCGATGTGGTCGACCCCCGCCGCGACGGCCGCGCGCAGCACGTGCAGCGCCTCGTCGCGGTCCCGTGGCGGCCCGAAGGCCCCATCGCCACTGAGCTGCATCGTGCCGTACCCGGCCCGGCGCACCCGCCATGAGCCGAGCGCGAAAGACCCGCCGAGCTCGCGTCGAGATCTGGCCACCGTCAGGCGCCGTAGGCCGGTACGACCGCACCGCTGACCGGCGTTGCGGCGTCACCGACGAGGGTGCAGATGACGTCGGCGATCGCCTCGGGTGAGACCGCGTGCGCCAGCACGTCGGGAGGCAGCGCCTGCCGGTTCTCGGCCGTGTTGATGAGTTGCGGCGCGACGGCGTTCACCCGGATCCCGAGCGGGCGCAACTCCAGGTCGAGCAAGCGGGTGAGATGCACCAGGGCCGCCTTGCTGACGCCGTAGGTGGCCATCCCGGCGGTGGGCTCCAGTCCCTGGCGTGCGGCGACGTGCACGATGGCACCCGAACCGCGTTCGCGCATGTACGGCGCCACGGCCTGGGTCAGCCACAACGCAGTGCCCGTGTTGACGTCGATCATCAGCCGCAGGTCGTCCGGCGTCGCGCTGAGCGCGTCGCCCAGGTGGTAGGTGCCGATGGTATTGACCAGCACTTCGGGCGGGCCGACCTCGGCGGCGATCCGGTCGACGAGGCTTCTGGCCACGGCCGGGTCGGTCGGGTCGCCCACCTCGGATCGGATGCCGCCGGGCAGTTCCTTGAGGCCCTGTTCGTTGCGGTCGGTGCCCACGACCACGAACCCCGCGGCGGCCAGCTTCTGCGCCGTCGCACGGCCGAGCTCACCCCCCGCGCCGGTCACGATCGCCACGCGCTCGTGTGTCATCTCGCCGCCAGTCATGGGTGGACCTGTGAGCCGGTGCCCAGATCGAGGCGGATCGACTGCAGGATCGTGAAGGTCGTGCTGGTGGTGAATGCGGGGACGTCGGCCGACGCCAGGACGCCGGTGTACTTGGCGATGACCGGTGCGGCGGCCTGCGCGGTGACGGCGTCGAGGTAGCCGCCCACCCCGGCCCAGGCGTTCGCGCCGTACTTGGCGAAGTAGGGAGTCGGGTCGACCGAGGCGAGCGCAGCGTACGAACTCTCGACGATGTCGGCGATGTACTGCTGGTGCAGGACCAGGTCATCGCGGGTCCCGAGCCGGCCGAGATGGCCGCCGATGTAGCGGGTCCAGGGATAGGCCATCGCCTGGTCCGGGGCGCCGATGTACCCGGGCACGTCCTCGCTGAGATTGAGGTTGTAGATGGGCACCCAGCCGGAGTTGACGATGTCGATGAGCATGAGCGCGTCGTGGTCGGGGAAATGGATGTAGATGTTGTCCGGCGAGTGGTTGGGCCCGTGGTAGGCCAACTCGACCCGTTCGCCGCCGACCTGGAGCGTGTAGCGGTCCTCGAAGGTGACCTCCGGGGCGGGCCGGGTCGCGTCGTTGTCCCGCAGCAGCAACCGCCGCGTCTCGGCATGGCCGATGCGCACGATGTCGTCGCCGAACAGGTTCGCCGCGCCGGCATGGTCGGCGTGGTGGTGGGAGTAGACCAGATGGGTGACGGTGTTGCCGATGCCCTCGGCCGCCGCGACATCGTCCACGGCCCGCCGCAGATTGTGACCGATGGTCGGCGGGGCGTCGAACAGGACCACTCCGTCGGGCGTTGCGAGAAACGCCGATTGGTAGGTGCCGTCGGTGACCCAGAACAGGTTGCGCTCGACGCGGCCGACGAAGTAGCCCTGCTCGTTCAGGGCCGGACCGAAGGCGGACTCCGGTACCGGGACGTAGTCCGGCAGTTGTGTGGTGCTGTCCGCGGATGTCGTCGACGAAGCCATGATCATCACTTCCGTTCCGTTCTGCAGCGATCAGGGCCTTCAGATTCGCCGCCGGGAAGGTGAGAGGTCGTCACCGGATTCCGGCGATCTACCGGCGGTCGACCGGGGGCCTACGCTGAGCAGGTCCCTGAGGAGATGGCGCGATGACCGAAAAGTCGGCCGCCGAGGGCCGGGCGGCGGGCGCGGCCCGGTCGGGGCTGATCGACCGCCACGACCTGGTCGCCGCGCTGGATCACGCGGCCGGGAAGCGGGTCACGATCATCTCGGCGCCCGCCGGCAGCGGGAAGACGTCGCTGCTGCACGCGTGGGCCGACCGGGCGCGGCAGGACCGCCGGATCGTCTTCATGTCGGTGAAGCCGGGCCAGCACGACGCGCAGCTGTTCTGGCTCGCCCTGCTGGACGCGGTCCGCGCGGTAACCGGCGGTTCCGAGCCCTCGCCCGCGGCGCCCGGATTCAACGGCCCGGCCATGGTGGACAGGGTGCTGTCCGAGCTCGCCGGGTCGGGGGAGCCCATCGTCGTAGTCATCGACGACCTGCATGAGCTCCGCTCCGCGGAGGCCATCGAGCAGCTCACGGCCCTGTTGACGAGCCTCCCCCCGGATGTCCACGCAATCGTGGCCACCCGCCGTGACCTGCCGCTGCATCTGCACCAGCTGCGGCTTGCCGGGGAGCTGGCCGAAATCCGCGCCGACCAGCTTCGGTTCACCGACGACGAGACCCGCACGCTACTGATCGCCGGCGGAATCACCCTGCCCGATGAGGTCGTGGCCACGCTGCACCAGCGGACCGAGGGCTGGGCGGCCGGGCTGCGGCTGGCCGTCCTGTCCCTTGCCGGGCACCCGCATCCCGAACGGTTCGTCGCCGAGTTCTCCGGCAGCGACCGGACTGTCGCCGAGTATCTGATGGCCGAGATGCTGGAGCGCCAGGCACCGGAGGTGCAACGACTGCTGTTGCGCACGTCCCTGCTCGACCGGGTCAACGGTGAGCTGGCCGACCTGCTCACCGACGCCACCGGGTCCGAACGTCTCCTGCTGGATCTCGAGGACGCCAACGCGTTCGTCGTGTCACTCGACCCCGCTCGGACCTGGTTCCGCTATCACCACATGTTCAGCGGGTTGCTCCGCCTGGAGTTACGCCGCACCGTCCCCCGGGAAGTCCCGGAACTGCACCGGCTGGCCGCGCGGTGGTTCGCTGACCACGGCGACACCGCCGACGCCATCCGTCACCTGCAGGCCGCCGGTGACTGGACCGAGGCGGCCCGGCTGCTCACCGACCACGCCCTCAGCCTCACCCTCGACGGCCAGGCCGGGACCGTGGCGACGCTGCTGCGTTCCTTCCCGGCCGGGACGAGCGAAGACTTCCCCGGGCTGGCCCTGGTGCACGCGATCGCCGACCTCGACCAACTCCATCTCGACCGGGCCGCCGCCCATCTGGACGTGGCCCGGGCGTACGCCGCGACGACACCGCCCGACCGGTCCTACCGGCTGCGGATGGCCATCGCGTCGGTGGACCTGCTGTCCGCGCGGCTGCGCGGAAACTTCGACGGCGTGTACGAGCAGGTCGATGCGCTGCCCTCGTCGGCTGCCGGCCAGTCCTACGCCGACGTCGCCCTCGGCAGCGACCTGCGCGCCGTCGCCCTCCTGAACCTCGGCGTGACCGAGGCCTGGTCGCTGCGGCTGGCCGACGGCGAACGTCACCTCCAGGAAGGCGCCGCCCTCGCCCGCGAAATAGGCCGCCCCTACCTGGAGGTCGCGTGCCTCGCCCACCTCGGGTTCGCCGCCACCGGCGCCTCTTTCGGGCTGGCCCGGCGGCGCTGCCAGGACGCCATCGCGCTTGCCGCCCGGCACGGCTGGGACGCCGAGCCGGTGAGCGCTCCCGCGCACGCGACCCTCGCCGGGATCCTCATCTGGACCGGCGAGTTCACCTACGGCGAGGAGTGTCTGGCCCGTGCCCGGCGCGCCACGCCCGCCGGGGGCGAGCCGGGCCTGCAGCTACTGGTCCACCTGATCTCGGCGCTCCTCCCGGCGGTACGCGGCAGGTACGACGAGGCCCTCGCCGAACTCCTCGCCGCCGGGCAGGTGCAGGCGCTCATGCGCGGGCATCACGCGCTGACCTCGCGGGTAATGGCCTGGACGGTCGCCACCCAGGTCCGGCTCGGCAACGTCGCGCAGGCCCGGTCCACTCTCGCCGCCGTCGACGACGAGCTGGCCGCCGCCGGTGAGATCCGCAACGCCGCCGCGACAATTCGCCTCGCCGAGCATGACCCTGCCGGAGCCCGCCGTGAGCTCGCGGCCGTCCTTGACGGCACCGCGCCCGTCAACCCCTACCTCACCCTGGTCGAGGCCCACCTGCTGGACGCGCTCGCCTGCCGAGACCTGGGCGACGGGCGCGCGGCCCGGGCGGCTGTCGAGCGGGCGCTGCACCTGGCCGAGCCGGACCGGCTGATCCTGCCGTTCGCGATGACCGGTGCGTGGGAGCTGCTGACCACACTGCCGCCGCAGGGCACGGCTCACGCAGCGCTGATCGCCGACATCCTCGACGCCCTCCACGGCGGCGCGCCCGGTCAGGCCGCCACCCCCGAACCGGTCGACGAACTCAGCCCGAGCGAGTTGCGGGTGCTGCGCTACCTGCCGACCAACCTCACCCGGCCCGAAATCGCCGGGCAACTGTCGATATCGCCGAACACCGTCAACACCCACATCCGCCGCATCTACACCAAGCTCGGCGCGACCGATCGATCGTCCGCCGTACGGCGCGGCCGCGACCTGCGGCTGCTGTCATCCGGCAGAGGTGGAAACCGTCTTGCGACCAGGTGAATTCTTCCCGACTGTGGGCCGGAGGCGCAGCCTGCAGAGCGGTCGATTCCCGGTCAATCAGACAAGTGGCAATCGCGGGCAGGACTCGGGATCGGTGGTCGGCAGACCGGGTTGTGGACGTACAGTTCAGATGGTTGGAGTCGGCGTCGTCCGTCAGCCGCACCACTGAACCACCGCGATTTGGCAGGCACGCGGTGTTGTCGTCGTCGTAGTCCCTCTCCGAGGATCTCAGCATGGCACGCAGTACGTCGCGGAAAACCCAGTCGGTCATTGCGCGGCCGGTTCGCTCTGGTCCGGCGCCGCTGTTGGCATGGTCCGCAATCACCGCGGGACCGCACGCCGAGCTGACGGTCCGCGGGGAGCTCACGACCACGACGGCCGCCCGGCTGCGCGAAGCGATGGAATGGCTCCACGACGGAGGCCATTGGCGGATCACGGTCGACCTGGCGGGGATCACCGCCTGCGACGGCGCCGGCGTCAACGCACTGGTCGCCGCCTTCCGTCAGATCGTCGGGTCATCCGGGCAGTTGCGGCTCACGAATCCCAGCGTCGCGCTGCGCCGCCTACTCGGACTTCCCGACGACCCGGTCATGCGCTGGCCGACGTCGGCAGCGGACTGATCCGAACCCCACTCAGGCCCACTCCAGCACGTCGGCGTGATCGAGGCGGGGGAGACGGTCGAGCCACGGATCGACTCCTGGGTGCCCGATGTTGACGACGAGGACGGAACGCCACCGGCCGTCGGGGAAGAAGTCGGCGTCGATCCCGGCAGCGTCGAAACCGCCCATCGGTCCGGCTGCAAGACCGTGCGCGCGGACGGCCATGATGAAGTAGCCGGCCTGTAGCGCGCCGCTGAAGCCGCCGATGTTGCCGCGCATCGCCTCGTCGGCCTCGAAGGCATCCTTGAGCTCCGGCTTGTAGGGCAGGACGGCCGGGATGTGCTCGTGGAACCGGGAGTCGACGGCGAGTACGGCGACGGCCGGTGCCGTCGCGGTCTTGGCCTTGTTCCCGTCGTTCATGTGCTCGACGAGGCGGGCCCGTCCCTCGGCGCTGCGGACGTAGAGCACCCGTAGCGGCTGCGTGTTGGCTGCGGTCGGCGGCCATTTCGCGAGGTCCCAGATCTCGCGCAACTCGGCGTCGGTGACCGGCGTCGGGGCGAAGGTGTTGGCGGTGCGCGCCTCGGTGAACAGCACGGCCCGTCCCGCGTCGTCCAGGCGATCCAGGGTCCGCGTGGCCGGGGACTCGAGGATATCGGTCATCTGCTTTCATCTCCCTCGTCGCTTCGAAAAAACTAGTAACAAGGGCGACGCTAGCACGTTGCTATGATGGGGCAATGGCCAGAGGCGGTGACGTGGATCACGAGCCGCGCGCGTGCGACGAGGCGCTGGCCCGCGCCTTCCGCTTCCTCGGCAAGCGCTGGAACGGTGTCCTGCTGGGCACCCTGATCTCCGGGCCGGCGGGTTTCTCCGAGCTGCGGCGCGCGATCGGGGGGATCAGCGACTCGGTCCTCGCCGAGCGGCTGTCCGAGCTGGCGGCGGCCGGGCTCGTTCAGCGTTCGGTCGACGAGGGGCCGCCGATCGCCGTCGACTACCGGCTGACACCGGCCGGCCAGGCGCTGCTCCCGGCGCTGACCGAGCTCACCACCTGGGCCGCGGAAAACCTCTCCGCCGAGCGCTGCGCGCAGGTTCAGCGACCGACCGCGTAGGCCCGCATCTCCCGGGGGCTGGCGGCCGCCGAGAGGACACCGGTCTCGGGGTCGCGGGCCACCGCCGCCAGGCGGCCCAGTGACCATGGCTCGACGACGGTCACATCGTGCTTGCGCCGACGGAGCTCGTCGACGACATGCGCCGGATGCCGTTCCTCGAGGAAGAGCGAGGCAGGCTGGCTCTTGCGCGGATAGAACGAGTTGGGGAACGACATGGTGTGCCAGCCGGGCGCGTCGGCCGCCTCCTGCAGTGACAGCCCGCCCACAGCGACGCCGAGGAAGAAGTTGTAGGCCCACTGATCCTGCGCGTCGCCCCCGGGAACGCCGAACGCCATCGCCGCTACGCCGTCGCGCAGCGCGAGGCAGGGCGACAGTGTGGTGCGCGGGCGCCGGCCGGGCGTGAGCGAGGTGGGGAAGCCGGGTTCGAGCCAGGTCATCTGCAGTCTGGTCCCGAGCGGGAAGCCGAGCCCGGGGATCACCGGGTTGCCGTGCAGCCAGCCGCCGCTCGGGGTGCCGGAGACCATGTTGCCCCACCGGTCGACCACGTCGAAGTGACATGTGTCGCCGTCGGACTTCCGCCCGACGAAGTCCTCGCCGGGCTCGCCCGTGCCGGGGGTGGCGGGCCGCTCGGGCGCGCCGGCCTGCAGGTAGGCGGGCAGTGTCGGAATCCGGCCGCCGGGCGAACCGGGACGCAGGTCAGCGCTGGCGTCGGGGCCGATTAGGTCGCGCCGGTCCTTGTTGTAGTCCTCGGAGAGCAGCCCGTCGATCGGAGTGTCGTAGCCGTCCCCGTACCAGGCTTCGCGGTCGGCGAACGCGAGCTTGACGCCCTCGACGACGCGGTGCACCAGGTCGGCGCTGCCGTAGTCGAGCTGACCCGGATCGGGCAGCAGCGCGAGCTGCTGGAGGAAGACCGGGGACTGCGCCCACGGCCCGGCCTTGGCGACGGTCCAGTCGCCGTAGCGGTAGGTCAGCGCCGACTCGTACGGCGCCCGCCAGCCGGCGAGGTCGGCGCCGGTGAGCACTCCGGCATGCCGTTGCCCGCTCGAGTCCATCACCGGCCGGCGGGCGAACGCGTCGATCTCCTCGGCGACGAATCCCTCCGACCAGATCCGGCGGGCCCGCTCGATCTGGGCGTCGCGGTCCGACGTCCCGGCCTCCGCCTCGGCGAGAAGGCGTTGCCACATCGCCGCCAGCGCCGGGTTGCGGTGCATCTCACCGGGGAGCGGCGGCCGGCCGCGGGTCAGATAGAGCTCGGCCGAGGTGGTCCATTCGCTGCGGAACATCTCCTCCATCCCGGCGACCTTCGTCGAGATGTCGGCGATGATCGGATGCCCATCGGCCGCGTAGCCAATGGCCGGATCCAGCACCTCCCGCAGGGTCATGGTGCCGTGGTCGTGCAGCAGGGTCAGCCACGCCACCACAGCCCCCGGAATCGCTGCGGCGAGCGTTCCGGTGCCGGGCACCGCCCGCAGACCGAGCCCGGTGTAGTGGTCGATGGTGGCGCCGGCCGGTGCCGGTCCCTGTCCACATAGGACAGTCGGGACGTTGTCGGCGGCGCTGGCGAAGAGGATGTTCGCGTCGCCGCCCGGGCTGTTCTCGTTCGGCTCGACGACGTGCTCCATGAAGGCACCGGCGACGGCCGCGTCGAAGGCGTTGCCGCCGCGCTCCAGCACACCCATCGCGACCGAGGAGACCAGCCAATGGCTGGAGGCCACCATCCCGAATGTGCCGCGCAGTGTCGGTCGCGTCGTCTGGCGCATCGCTTTAGCTGCCTCCGTACTGGGCCTGCGGGGTGGATCCGGACCTACCGATGATGTCGGGTGCGACCCCGTCGTCGGTCACCAGGTGGCAGGCGACCAATCCGGAACCCGCAGCTCCCTTGGTCTGCAGGCGCGGGGGCTCGGTGCGGCAGCGCTCGACCGCGGCCGGGCACCGGGTGTGATACGGACAGCCCGGAGGGGGGTTCGCCGGGCTCGGTTGCTCGCCACGGGAGGCGGCTCGACGGCGGCTGCGTTGCGCCTGCGGGTCGGGCAGTGGCGCGGCGTCCAGCAGGGCTTGCGTGTAGGGATGCCGCGGATCGGTGAAGATCTGCGTCGCGTCGGCCATCTCGACGATACGGCCGAGGTAGGTCACCGCGATCCGGTCGGCGATGAACTCCGCGACAGCGAGGTTGTGGGTGACGAACAGGCAGGCGAAGCCCTTTTCGCGCTGGAGTCGGCGGATCAGGTTGAGGATGGACGCCTGCACCGACACATCGAGGGCCGAGGTCGGCTCGTCGGCGACCAGCAGGCTGGGCTCGACCGACAGCGCTCGGGCGATCGAGACGCGCTGCTGCTGGCCTCCGGAGAGTTCGTGCGGATAGCGCTCGGCGTAGTCCGGGGGGAGTCCGACCTGGCCCATCAGCTCCACGACCCGGTCGCCCACCGTCGCGCGGGTCGCCATGCGGTGGGTGAGCAACGGCTCCGAGATGAGTCGCCCGACCGACATCCGTGGGTTCAGCGATGCCGACGGGTCCTGCAGTACGACGTGCAGATCACGGCGTACCGGGCGCATCCGGCGACGGGACAGGCGGGTGATGTCCCGGCCGGCGAAGGAGATCGTGCCGCTCGACGGTTTCTGCAGCCTCGTGACGCAGTTGGCGATCGTCGACTTGCCGCTGCCGGATTCGCCGACCAGGGCGACGACCTCTCCCGCAGCGATCGAGAAGGACACCCCGGCCACCGCGGTCAGCGGTCCGTGCCTGCTCGGGAAGACCTGCCTCAGGTCCTGGACGTCCAGGACCAGGTCACGGCGATCGGACCGGATCACGACAACTCCTCGGCGTGGTGGTCGGACGGTGCCGACACCGGATACCAGCACGCGGCGTGATGTGCGTCGGCGACTGCCTGCAGGTCCGGTCGGTCGGCGTCGCAGCGGCGACCTCTGGCCGTGCACCGGGGGGCGAAGGAGCACAGTCGCGCCGGGCTCGCGAGCGTCGGAACCGTGCCCGGTATCTCGGCGAGGCCGGTCGGGCTCGTGCGGGCGGCCGGCGACGGGGCGGCTCCCAACAGGCCTGAGGTGTAGGGGTGTGCCGGCGAGCGGAACAACTCGTGCACGGCCGCCGACTCGACCGGGCGGCCGGCGTACATCACCACGACCCGATCCGCGCTGTCGGCGACCACTCCCAGGTCGTGGGTGATCAGCAGCATCGACATGCCGAGCTCGTCGCGGAGGGAGCGCAGCAGGTCGAGGATCCCGGCCTGGACGGTGACGTCGAGGGCGGTGGTGGGCTCGTCGGCGATGAGCACCTTCGGGATGCAGGCCAGCGCCATGGCGATCGCGACCCGTTGCCGCATGCCGCCGGAGAGCTGGTGCGGGTATTCCCGCAGCCGCCGCTCGGCCGCGGGGATCTCCACCATGTCCAGCAGCTCGCGGGATCGGCGCGTCGCGGCGCCGCGACTGAGCCCCTGATGCCTGCGCAGCACCTCCCCGATCTGCCGCCCGACGCTCAACACCGGGTTCAACGACGACATCGAGTCCTGGAACACGACGGCGATGTCCCGGCCGCGGATGTCGTTGAGCCGCCGCTCACCGACACCGAGCAGGTCCTCGCCGGCCAGCCTTGCGGTCCCGGTGACCCGTGCGGTCGCCGGGAGCAGGCCGACCAACGCGAGCGCGGAGACCGACTTTCCGCAGCCGGATTCGCCGACCATGGTGACGGTTTCGGCTTCGCCGAGCTGGTAGCTGAGGTTGTCGACGGCGCAGACTGAACGCCCGCCCGCCGCGAAGGTGACCGACAGGTCCCGTACGTCGAGCACCGGCTGCGCGCTCATCGCGCCACCCGCTTCGGGTCGAGGGCGTCGCGCAGCGAGTCACCGAAGAGGTTGAACGCGAGGGCGGCGACGACGATCGTCACCCCGGGCAGGATCGCGAGCAATGGATCGGTCGTGTAGAACTGCTGCGCGTTGGCGAGCATCACCCCCAGCGACGAACCCGGTGGTTGTACGCCGAGACCCAGGAAGCTCAACCCTGCCTCGCCGATGATCGCCGCAGGCAGTGCCACCGTGGCCTGCACGATCAACGCGGGCGACGCACCGGGCAGGATGTGCCGGTAGAGCAGCACCGGGTCGGACACGCCGTTGGCGACCGCAGCGCGCACGTAGTCCCGCTCCCTGAGCAACATCGTCTCCCCGCGCGCGACCCGCACCATGGTCGGTACGAAGCCGATGGCGAGGGCGATCGTGACGTTGGTCAACGACGGCCCGAGGATCGCGGCCATTCCCACCGCGAGGATCAACGACGGGAAGGCCAGCACCGTGTCGGTGAGCCGGGAGACGACGGTGTCGACCCAGCGCCCGTAGAAGCCGGCGATCATGCCCAGCGGTACGCCGACAACGCTAGCCAGCAGGACGGAGAGGACTCCGACCTCCAAGGACGACCGGATCCCGTAGACCAGGCGGGAGAGCTCATCGCGGCCGAGATCGTCGATGCCGAGCAGGTGGTGCCAGGAGGGGCCGGACAACAACGTGGCGAACGTCTGGGCGGGATCGTCCGGCGCGAGCAGCGGGGCAGCAACCGCGATCAGCACCAGCATGCCGCATACGGACGTCGAGGCGATCCCCATCGGGGTACGCAGGAGGCGACCGAGAGGGGCCGCGCGCCACGACGGCGCCGCGACCGGCCGGGCCGGGTCGACGATGGGCATGGTGCTGGTCATGCGGTGGCACCTCGCAGCCGGATCCGCGGATCGATAAGGGTGTAGACGACGTCGACGAGAAGGTTCACCACCACGTATCCCAGCGCGATGATCAGGGCGACCGCCTCGACGGTCGGGTAGTCGCGGGCGAACACCGAGTCGACGGTCAGCTTGCCGATGCCCGGCAGCACGAAGACCTGCTCGACGATGACGGCGCCCGAGATAAGCCCGCCGAGCTGCAGACCGGCGATCGTCGTCACGGTGATCAGGCTGTTGCGCAGCGCGTGCACGAAGATCACGGTTCGCGCCGGCATCCCCTTGGCGCGTGCGGTGCGCACGTAGTCGGAGTCGAGCGACTCGAGCATCGACGACCGGGTCTGGCGCATCAGCACCGCGGCCAGCCCGGTGCCGAGTACGAGGGCCGGAAGGATCATGGACTGCAGGTTGCCGCCGATGCTGGTGGTGAGCGGAACGAAACCGGACGACGGCAGGACGGGGATCGCGATCGCGAACACCAGGATCATGACGACCCCGAACCAGAAGTGCGGGATCGACATCCCGAGCAGCGCGAGCACGTTCGACACCCAGCCGCTCGGGCGTCCCCGTCGTACGGCGGCCAGCACACCGACGGCGACCCCGAAGACCGCGGCGATGAGGATGCTCAGCCCGGCGAGTTCCACCGTGATCGGCAGCGCCTGCTTGATGTTCTGCCCGATCGGGATGCCGGTCGTCGCCGAGACGCCGAAGTCGCCGCTGACCATCTGCTGCAGGTAGTGCCAGTACTGGACGATGACGTTCTGGTCGAGGCCGTACTGGACCTTGATCGCGGCGATGGTTTTCGGGTCCTGTTGCTCGCCGGCCAGGGTGTTGGCGAGGCTCCCCGGAATGGCGCGGATGCCGAGGAAGACGACGAGGCTCGCCAGGAACAGGGTCGCAAGCGACTCCCCGGCTCGCCTCAGCAAGATCCGTGCCATGACACGAACTCCCTCATCTGGTCGTGACGGTGTCGGTCAATTCGTGATCGAGGCCCGGTCGACCCGGATCAGCCCGTCGTTGAAGATGTGCACGCCGGTGACACCGCGGCGCGACACGGCGGTCTCGGCGATCTGTGCGAGCACGATCGCCGGTTCCACTTGGTGGACTCGGGCCATGACCTTGGCGTAAATGAGGCCGCGCCGGTGCACGTCGGTCGTCTGCCGGGCCTGGTTGATGAGCGCGTTGATCTTGGCGTCGGAGAATCCGGCTGAGTTCGACGGCCCCACGATCTGCAGGAAGTTGGTGTCGGGGTCGAGCCGGCCGGACCAGTCGGAGATGCTGGTCTGGAAGTTGCCTGCATCCTGGTCGGCGACCACGGTGGACTGGTCCTCCGAGCGCAGCGTCAGGTCGAAGCCCGCCTTCGCGAGCATCGGTTGCAACACCTGCCCGAGTCGCTGGTCGAGCGAGAGAGTCGTCGTCTTCAGCTCCACGTGGTACGGCGTCTTCACACCCGCGGCTGCGAGTAGCGCCCGGGCCTTCGCCGGGTCGGCCGGCGGGCAGCGTCGGGTCTGCGGGGTGGAGAACGGCGAGTTCTGCGGGATCGGCGAGCAGTTGGGCGCGTAGAGACCACCGAAGGCGATCCGCACCAACTGCTTGCGGTTGATCGCCAGCTCCAGCGCTTGTCGGACCCGTGGGTCGCTGCCGAGCGGAGTGTGCACCTTGCCCGGCGGCTCGCCGCTGCCGTGCACGTTGCCGGAGTTGATGGTCATGTGCACGTCGCCGAGCCCAACGGTGCTGAGGACGTGGACTGAATTGCGCTTCAGCGTGGACGCGACGATGGGCGAGATCTCGGCGACGTCGGTGGCACCGGACCGCAGGTTGGCCAGCGCGACGTTCGGGTCCGAGATCACCTGGTAGACGACCTTCTGCAGCTTGACGCTCTTCGTGTCGTAGTAGTCCGGGTCCTTCACGAGGTCGATCTCGTTGGCCGAACGCCGGCTCTGCAGCTTGAACGGGCCGACACAGCTGGGTGCCTGCGCGAAATCGAGACCGAGCTTGCGCAGTCGGGTGGGGGACAGGACCATCCCCGAGCGGTCGGCCAGGATGCTCGTCAGTGACGGGTACGGCGTCTTGAGCTTGATCTGGACCTCGTACGGCCCGGTGACCGTGACGGACTTCACGGGCACCAGTTCCGCCTCCCGGCTGGAGCCGGTCGTGTTGCGGTAGTGGTCGATGCTCGTGCGCACGGCCGCGGCGTTGAGCGGAGTGCCGTCGCTGAA
>DASXJE010000314.1 GCA_036497565.1 Mycobacteriales bacterium | reverse complement strand
GGAGAACATCCCGGGCGGGTTCGGTGCCACGGTCGGAAAAGCGGTCGACTCGGCGGTGGACAACCGCGGCACCGTCGGCATCATCGGCGTGGTCGGCCTCGCGTACGCCGGGCTGGGCTGGATCGGCAACCTGCGTACCGCGATCCAGGCCATCTGGAACCACCCGGTCGCGGAGGAGAACTGGATCGCCGCCAAGGCCCGCGACCTGCTCGCGCTGGTCGGCCTGGGTCTGGCCGCGTTGATCTCGCTCGCCTTGACGGCGGGGGGAACCGCGGCGACCGACGTCCTGGTCCGGGCCCTTAACCTCGAACACGCCACCGGTGTGGGCGTCGGCACCCGCATCGTCGGGTTGATCCTCGCCGTCGCCGCCGACACCCTGATCTTCGCCTGGATGCTGGTCCGGCTTCCGCGCAGCCCGATTCCGACCCGCGCCGTGCTCAAGGGGGCGCTGTTCGCGGCGGTCGGATTCGAGATCTTGAAGATCGGCGCCAGCTACTACATCTCGCGGGTGGCCCAGAGCCCCTCGGCGGGGGTGTTCGGCGGAATCATCGGCCTGCTGGTCTGGGTCAATCTGGTCTCCCGATTCGTGCTGTTCGCCACCGCCTGGACGGCCACCGACCCCGGGATGGAAGAGCTCGCCCGGCGGGAGCACGAGTCCGAGTCGGCGGACGAGACCGCCGAGCCGGTGTCCGGCGAGGACGGGACCCGCCCCCCGGCGCCCAGCGGTGCGCTGATCGCCGTCGGCCTGCTCGGCGTGGGGATGATCTCGGGCGCCGTGTCAGTGCTCGCGCTGCGCCGCCGGGTGGGCCGCACCTGAGCGACGACGCCGCGCTCAGCCGGTACGCCGCCGCCGCAGGAGCAGGCCGACGAGGACCGCGGCGGCGAGGACGAGTCCGACACCGATCGCCAGCGGCTCGATCCAGCCGGTCGACCCGTCGGTGCCGCCGGTCGAGGCCGCGGCCCGCGTCGCGACCCGGGTCGGAGCGGCAGACGGCGTCGGCGTCGCGTGCACCCGATGGGTCGCGGGCGGGCGGGGCGTGACCAATTGGCCGACGGGCGCGACGCCCTGCGGCAGCTTGAATCCCCAGTCGAACAGCTGAGCGACCTGCTTCCACATCTCGACCGGGTAGCGCTCACCGTGCATGAACGTCACGATCAGCCGGCGGCCGTGCTGCTGTGCCGCCGCGACGAACTCCTGGTGCGCCGCGTCGGTGTAGCCGTTCTTCGCCGCCAGCAGGCCGGGGTAGTGGTTGGCCAGCAACAGGTTGTCGTTCGCGAACCCGATCGACTTGTAGTGCGGCGGCTGCTTCGGGATCACGCCGAAGAGCCGGTGGTTGTAGTGCTGGAAGTCGGGGATCTTCAGGTCGGCCCGCAGGATCAGGGCCAGGTCGTACGCCGAGGTGTGCTCGCCCGGCGCATCCAGCCCGGACGGCGTACCCGCGTGCGTGTCGAGGGCGCCGATCTTGTGGGCCGTCGCGTCCATCAGCTTCAGGGTCGAGGGGACGCTGCCCGCCGTCCGGGCGAGCGCGTTGGCGCAGTCGTTCCCCGACATCATCAGCATGCACTCGAAGAGCGTCTCCACCTTGATCCGGCCGTGCTCGACGATCCCGACCCGGGTGCCGTCGACGTTGACGTCGGCATCGGTGATCTCCACGATCTGCTGCCGGTTGGTGAGGCGTGGCAGCAGGGTGAGCGCGGTCAGCGTCTTCAGGGTGCTGGCCGGCAGGTATTTCCCGTGCGGGTCGCGCGCGGCCAGCACCGCACCGGTGTTCGCGTCGGCCACCACCCAGCCCTTGGCGGTGATGTCGTCGGGCAGGGCGGGGGCATGCTTCGGCGCGACCACGCCGCGCGAGGCGAGCAGCGGGCCGCCGACGGTCGACGGCCGCTGCGCGGCTCCTGGTGCCGCCGCCGCCGGCACGGCGAGCGCCGGAATCAGTAGCGCGAGCACACCCGCATAAACCGCCAAACGGCCCCCGAGGCTCATGGCCGAAAAGGCTAGCGGACCACCCTGGCGCGCCGTTCCGTTTCGGAGATATCGAGACTTAGCGGATACCTGACGCCCATCCGGTCGGCCGCCCCTCACCGACCGGAGCCGAGGAAGATCGGGTTGGTCATCGCCGCCATCGGCCCGAACGGCAGCGTCGTCTCGATCGTGTTGCCCGACCCCGGCGTGCCGTCGGCCAGCGGGTGCCGGATCTCGGCCCGCACGTAGGCCGCGAGCGACGGGGTGGTGCGCCAGGTCACCGTGCCCGACCCTGCGGCCGGCAGCGACTCCTGGTGCATCTGGCCCTCGTCGGTGATGAACCGCACGGTCGCGTCCGGGACGCCGCGGACGGTGATGCTCACGTCGACCGGGGTGTCGGCCGGCACGGACAGCCGCTCGCCGATGCCCGCGGTGCGCGCGCTGCCGCTGCGGGCGGTCACCCGGAAGTCGAGGTCGACCGACGACGACTCGGCGAGCCAGTTGGTCCCCCGCCGCAGCCCTTCGAGCACGGCCGTGTCGGTCAGGTCGTCGGCCAGAACGACGTTCTGCGGCAGCCCGATCACCTGGCCGGGGCTGTGCGCGTCGCTGTCGCCCATGGCGGGCAACCACGACGTGCCGGTCCGCACGGACTCGACCAGCATGCCGTCCCAGGTGTCGACCGACGAGTCGTCGTCGCCGGTCCACGGCCCGTTCCACACCTCGACCGCGTCGGCGTCGGCGTAGCCGAACTTCCACGAGCAGGCGATGTAGGGGCAGTAGGGGTGGGCCGGTACGACGAGCCCGCCGGCGCGATGCACCTGCTGGGCGAACGACGAGAACTCGTGGTCGCGGGCGCGGTAACGCCAGTCGACCCAGTCGCCGGCCGGCAGCCCGAGGGCGAGGCAATGACCGTTGCGGGTGGTGATCTCCTCGCCGGTGAGGATCAGCAGATCCGGTCCGGCGTACTTGCCCCACACCGCGTGTGACGCGGACGTGTTGTGGTCGGTGGAGACGATGAAGTCGAGCTTGGCGTCGCGGGCGCCGGCGGCGACGTCGGCCGGCTCCCGCTTGCCGTCGGAGTAGACGGTGTGCAGGTGGCAGTCGCCGCGGTACCAGGTGCGACCGCGGCCCTTTGCGCGGTGCGGCGGGTAGTCCGGGACGAAGGCCAGGCCGGGCGCGCCGTAGTCCAGGGTCACCTCGACCTGGTAGTTCATCCCCTGCGGGGCGACCTGGTAGGGCCCGAGGACCACGTGCCAGGTGCCCGGGCTCACCGGTCCCGGCAGGTAGCCGGGGGTGGCCTCGCTCCGGCTGATAGCGAAACTCGTCCGGAAGCCGCCGGACCAGCCCCGGAAGCCGCGGCCGCCGAGGTCGATGCCGTGCTCGTCGAAGATGCCGATGTCGCAGGAGTTGCCGGGTACGCCGGTCGGCACGGTCGGCTTGTCGTAGGAGTACTCGACGCTGATCTGCCGGACCCCGGACGGAACCTTGACCGGGAGGTAGACGAAGTCGGCCGCGCCGGTGTCGAGGTGGCCGGTGATCGTCCGGCTGGCGCTGCCCTCGGCGGCACCGGCGAACCCGACCGGGGCCAACGTCAGCGCGCCGGCGCCGCCCATCACGGCGGCCGCCTGCAGCAGCCGGCGGCGGGACAACCCCTCGGTCGACCCGCCGTCCTGCTCCTCGAGGCCCTCACGGTCGTGCAGATTCTCGGTCACGCTGCTCCCTTCGGCCGGGCACCGGTTTGCGCCACGGGCAGGTCCTCGGACGGTGGCATCCTGCCGTGAACGGGCGGTGAGCAAAAGGCGGCCCCGGGAGGGCGGTCGGTCGACCTCGGACCTCGACCTGGCCGCGCCGCCCAAAACGCACTCCGAGTGCGTTTTGGTCGAGGGGGTGGGTGGGGCCGCTCCGAGAAAGGTCACAGGAAGGTCTCGGCGGGGCGCGGACGGCCACCGAAGAGGTCGGCGCGGACTAGCCTCAGCGTCGGCCGGAGGCTGCGTCTTCCGCCAGGCCCCGACGGCGGGGCGGCCGGGCGACCGGGTGGGGTCGATTCATGGAGGCCACGTGAAGAGTTCGGTACGCATCCTGGCGGTGCTCGCCGCGGTCGCGCTGGTGATCGCCGCCTGCGGGAGCAAGCCGAAGAGCAGCTCCGCCTCGTCCAGCAGTTCGAAGAGCAGCAACGCCGGCGCGAGCTTCAAGGCCTGCCTGGTGACCGACACCGGCGGCATTGACGACCGGTCCTTCAACGCGTCGGCGTACACGGGCATCAAGGACGCGGCGACCGCCGGCGGAGTCACCCCGAAGTACCTGCAGTCGCAGCAGGCCAGCGACTACCCCAACAACATCAACGCCTTCATCCAGCAGAAGTGCGGGATCATCGTCACGGTCGGCTTCCTGATGGGCGACGCGACCGAGAAGGCCGCCAACGCCAACCACGACCAGAAGTTCGCGATCGTCGACTTCTCCTACTCCAAACCGCTGCAGAACGTGAAGGCGCTGATCTACAACACCGCGCAGGCCGGATTCCAGGGCGGATACCTCGCGGCCGGCATGAGCAAGACCGGCAAGGTCGCGACGTTCGGCGGTCAGAAGCTGCCCACGGTGACCATCTACATGGACGGCTTCTGGGACGGCGTCCAGTACTACAACAGCAAGCACCACACCGACGTGAAGGTGCTCGGCTGGGACGAGAAGTCGCAGAACGGCTCGTTCACCAACGACTTCACCGACCAGACCAAGGGCAAGCAGGTCACCGAGCAGTTCATGCAGCAGGGCGCCGACGTCATCTTCCCGGTCGCGGGCAACGTCGGGCTGGGCGCGGCGGCGGCGGTCAAGGCCGACGGCAACGGCAAGGTCAACATGCTCTGGGTCGACACCGACGGCTGTATCAGCGCGCCGCAGTACTGCAGCCTGTTCATCTCCAGCGTCGTGAAGGGCATCGCTCCGTCGGTGAAGCAGGCCACCGTCGCTGCGAAGAACGGGTCGTTCACGGGCAGCAACTACGTCGGCACGCTGAAGAACGGCGGCGTGGGGATCGCGCCGTACCACGACTTCGCCAGCAAGGTGCCCGCCGCTCTGCAGAAGGAGGTCGCGCAGGTCAAGTCGCAGATCATCGCAGGCAAGATCCAGGTGACCTCGCCGAGCGCACCCAGCAACTGACCCGGCGCGGGGCCGAACCGGCCGGGTCGACCCGGCCGGGGCGGCCGACGGGGCGAGCCGGATAATCACCGGACCCGCGGCAGAGAGGCGGCGGGCACGACACCTGGAGAACCGCCCTGAAGCTGGAGCTGCGCGGTATCACGAAGCGGTTCGGCTCGCTCGTCGCCAATGACGGCATCGACCTGACGATCGAACCGGGGGAGATCCACGCCCTGCTCGGCGAGAACGGCGCCGGCAAGTCGACGCTGATGAACATCGTCTACGGGCTGACCCAGCCCGACGACGGAAAAATCCTGATCGACGACACCGAGATCGCCGTCCGCTCGCCGCGCGACGCGATCAATGCCGGCATCGGCATGGTGCACCAGCACTTCATGCTGGTCCCGGTCTTCACCGTCGCCGAGAACCTCGTGCTCGGCAACGAGCCCATCCGCGGACCCGGGTTCCTCGACCACGCGGCCGCCCGCCGCCGGGTGGTCGAGCTCTCCGAGCGATACGGGCTGGCGGTCGACCCGGACGCGCGGGTCGAGGACCTTCCCGTCGGCGTCCAGCAGCGCGCCGAGATCCTCAAGGCGCTGCTGCGCGACGCCGACGTGCTGATCCTGGACGAACCGACCGCCGTGCTCACCCCGCAGGAGATCGACGACCTGCTGGCGGTCATGCGCACGTTGCGTGCGGCCGGCAAGTCGATCGTCTTCATCACGCACAAGCTCAAGGAGGTCAAGGCGGCGGCCGACACGATCACGGTGCTCCGCCGCGGCCGGGTCATCGGGACGACGACCGGCGACGCCTCCGAGGCCGACCTCGCGTCGATGATGGTCGGCCGGACCGTGGTGCTCCGCGTCGACAAGAGGCCGGCGAAACCCGGACCCGCCGTCCTGTCGATCCGGAGCCTGACCGTCCGCGACGACCAGAACCTGCCCCGCGTCGACGACCTCTCGCTCGAGGTCCGGGCCGGCGAGATCGTCGCGGTCGCCGGGGTGGAGGGCAACGGGCAGACCGAGCTCGCCGAGACCCTGGTCGGCGTACGACGTCCGTCCGCCGGGTCGATCCAGGTCGACGGGCGGGAACTCGCCGGACGATCCCCCCGCGAGATCCTGCGGGCCGGCGTCGCCTACGTCCCCGAGGACCGCCAGCGCGACGGGCTCATCTCCACCTTCTCGGTCGCCGACAACCTCGTACTCGACCAGTACGACGTCCCGCCGTTCGCGTCCGGTCCGGCGATCAAGAGGGCGGCGGTGCGCAGCAACGGCGACGAACTGGTCGCGTCCTTCGACATCCGCACGACGTCGGTCGACACGCCCGCCGGCACGCTGTCCGGCGGTAACCAGCAGAAGGTCGTCCTCGCCCGCGAGCTGTCGCGCACCGTGCGGCTGATGGTGGCGTCGCAGCCGACCCGCGGGGTCGACGTGGGCTCCACCGAGTCGATCCACCGCCGGTTGGTCGAGGCGCGCGACGACGGTGTCGCCGTACTCATCGTCTCCTCCGAGCTCGACGAGGTACTCGCGCTCGCCGACCGCATCGCGGTGATGTACCGCGGCCGGCTGGTCGGTGTGCTGGGATCCGGTGCCTCCCGGGACGAGCTGGGCCTGATGATGGCCGGCGTCGATCCGGAGCAGGCGCGAGCCGAGAGCGAGGCGCATCCGAGCGAGGTCTCCCAGGTCGGCAACGGCGAGGAGTTCGGCGAGCCGGAGCGGTCGTCGTGACCGCGCAGGCGCCGTCCGAGGCGAAGGAGCCGACGCGGCCGCCCTTCCTCCGTCGGGTGCTCGACGACATCGTGCACGGCAACTCCGTGGTGGTGACGATCCTCGCGATCGTCATCGCGCTGTTCCTCGGAGGGCTGCTGATCGCCTTCTCCGATCCCGCGGTGCTGCCGAAGTTCGGCTACTTCTTCGCCGCGCCCGGCGACGCGCTGTCGGCGGCGTGGGACTCGGTGGCGGCGGCGTACAGCGCGCTGTTCAAAGGCTCGATCGTCGACCCGAGTGACATCAGCGCCTACATCAACGGCAGCGGGACGTTGAGCGAGGTCTTCTACCCGATCTGCTCGACCATCAACCAGGCGACGCCGCTGATCCTCGCCGGGCTCGCGGTCGCGATCCCCTTCCAGGCCGGGATGTTCAACATCGGCGCGCAGGGCCAGATCGTGGTGGGCGCGATCCTCGCCGGCTACCTCGGCTTCGCCCTGCAGCTGCCGATCGTCCTGCACCTGCTCGTCGCACTACTCGGCGGATTCGTCGGCGGGGCGGTCTGGGGCTGGATCGCCGGCTGGCTGAAGGCCCGCACCGGCGCGCACGAAGTGATCACGACCATCATGCTCAACTACATCGCGGCGTCCCTGCTCGACTTCCTGCTGCACAAGGACGCCTTCCAACGGCCGGGCCGGACCGACCTGGTGAGCCCGATCGTCCACCCGAACGCGCGACTGCCGCAGCTCGCGGGCGCAGCGCTTCCGCTGAACGCCGGCATCATCGTCGCGTTGTTGGCGGCGGCGGCCTGCGCCTGGCTGCTCAACCGCAGCACGCTCGGCTTCGAGTTCAAGGCGGTGGGCGCCAACCCGGAGGCGGCCCGCACCGCCGGGATGCACGTACCCCGCACCTACATCCTGGTGATGCTGATCGCCGGTGGCCTGGCCGGCCTGGCCAGCACCGCGCAGGTCCTCGGTACCGACTACTTCCTCTCGATCGGCGTCTACTCCGGGCTCGGGTTCAACGCGATCACCGTGGCGCTGCTGGGCCGGGCCCGGCCGTGGGGCACGGTCGGTGCGGCGTTCCTCTTCGGTGCGCTGCAGGCCGGTGGTACGACGATGCAGGCCGCGACCTCGACCCCGGTCGACGTGGTCACCGTGATCCAGGCGCTGATCGTGCTCTTCATCGCGGCGCCGCCCCTGGTCCGCGGAATCTTCCGGTTGAAGGGTGCCCGCACCGGCGGCGAGGGCCGCGGACTGTCGAGGGGGTGGAACGGGTGAGCGTGTCGGCAAGCCTTCCCCGGCCCGCGTTCGCCATGACCCGGGCGCAGGTCCTCGGCGTGGTCGGCGTCGGCCTGGGTCTGCTCACGATCTTCGCGTTCGGGCTCGGTGTGGCCGCCGGCGCACATTCGGATCTGGGGCTCTCGACCGACAACGGCCCCGGCGCGTTCGCCATCATGGTGCCGGTCCGGATCGTGTGCATCGTGCTCGGCGCGGTGATGGTCGCCGTCGGCGGCGTGCAGGCCGCGGGGGCGATGCCCCGCCGGGCCAACGCGTGGGCGACCGCGTTCGTCCTCGTCGCGTTCTTCTTCGCCTTCCTGGCCTGGTCGGCAGTCGGCAAGGGCAATGCGGTCAGCCTGGTGGACCTCGGCAACGCGACCGTCGTCCGCTCCGTTCCGATCGTGCTCGGCGCCCTGTGCGGCGTGCTCTGCGAGCGGTCCGGCGTCATCAACATCGCGATCGAGGGCCAGTTCCTGCTCGGCGCCTTCACCGGCGCGATCGTGGGCAGTGCGCTGGGCGGGCTGTGGTTCGGGCTGATCGGCGCCGCACTGGCCGGCGCCGTACTCGGGCTCGTCCTCGCTTTCTTCGCCATCCGCTACTTCGTCGACCAGGTGATCCTGGGCGTCGTCCTGAACGTCTTCGCCCTGGGGCTGACGAACTTCCTCACCGACCGGGTCCTGATCCCCTATCAGGACACCCTCAACTCGCCGGGCTTCTTCCCCAACGTCAAGGTTCCCGGCCTCGGCGCCATCCCGGTGATCGGCCCGATCCTCTTCGACGGCAACGTGTTCCTCTACCTGACCTACGGTCTGCTGATCGTCGTGCAGATCGGGCTGTTCCGGACCCGATGGGGCCTTCGGGTGCGCTCCGTCGGCGAGCACCCCACGGCGGCCGACACCGTCGGGATCCGGGTGCGGGCCACCCGCTACCGCGTCGTCCTGCTCGGCGGGCTGATCGCCGGGATCGCCGGGGCGTCGTTCACGATCGGGTCGGTCGGCGGATTCGGCAAGAACATCACCTCGGGCAAGGGCTACATCGCGCTGGCCGCGGTGATCTTCGGCGGCTGGCGTCCCGGCGGCGCACTCGTCGGTGCGCTGGTGTTCGGCTTCGCCGACGCGCTGCAGAGCCTGGTCAGTAGCGTCGGATCGCCGATCCCGTCGGACTTCCTCAACATGGCGCCCTACATCGCGACGATCCTCGCGGTGGCCGGGCTGGTCGGGAAGGTGCGGGCACCGGCCGCCGACGGCAAACCGTACGTGAAGTCATGACCGGCGCCCGCCCGATCGACTGGCCGGGACTGCGGTCCGCCGCGCGCGCCGCGATGGCGCACGCCTATGCGCCGTACTCGAATTTTCCGGTCGGTGCCGCCGCGCTGGTCGACGACGGCCGGACGGTGGTCGGCACCAACGTGGAGAACGCCTCCTACGGTCTCGGCCTGTGCGCCGAGTGCGGGCTGGTGTCGGCGTTGCACGCGAGCGGCGGCGGCCGGCTGGTGGCCTTCGCCTGCTGCGACGGAGCCGGCGCGGTGCTGATGCCGTGCGGACGGTGCCGCCAATTGCTCTGGGAGCACGGCGGACCCGACCTGCAGGTCGACACCGCGAGCGGGATCCGCCCGCTCAGTGAGCTGCTGCCGGACGCCTTCGGCCCGGACGACCTGCCGTCGTGAGTCGCGCCCGCGGCCTCGACATGGTCGACCTGATCCGCACCAAGCGCGACGGCGCACGGCTCGACGACGCGCACATCGACTGGGTCGTCGACGCCTACACCCGCGGCGAGGTGCCCGACGAACAAATGACCGCGCTGCTGATGGCGATCTTCTTCCGCGGGATGTCCCCGGACGAGCTGTCCCGGTGGACCGGCGCGATGATCGACTCCGGGGTACGCCGCGACCTGTCCGGGCTGGGGCGCCCGACCGTCGACAAGCACTCCACCGGCGGCGTCGGGGACATGATCACTCTGCCGCTCGCGCCCCTGGTCGCCGCCTGCGGTGCGGTGGTGCCGCAGCTGTCCGGGCGCGGCCTCGCGCACACCGGGGGCACTCTCGACAAGCTGGAGTCGATCCCGGGCTGGCGGGCGAGGCTGTCCCACGCCGACTACCTGGCCCAGCTGCGCGATGTGGGAGCCGTCGTCTGCGCCGCGGGTGACGATCTGGCGCCTGCCGACCGCAAGCTCTACGCGCTGCGCGACGTCACCGGCACGGTCGAGTCGATCCCGCTCATCGCCAGCTCGATCATGAGCAAGAAGATCGCCGAAGGCGCGGATGCGCTGATCCTCGACGTGAAGGTGGGATCTGGTGCGTTTATGAAGGACGCCGGATCCGCCCGCGAGCTGGCCCGCGAGATGGTGCGGCTCGGCACGGCGTACGGCGTGCGTACCGTCGCATTGCTCACCGCGATGGACGTCCCCCTCGGCCGCGCGGTCGGCAATGCGCTGGAGGTCGCCGAGGCGGTGGAGGTGCTCGCCGGCGGCGGGCCCGCCGACGTCGTGGAGCTCACCGTCACCCTGGCGCGGGAGATGCTGACCGCGGCCGGACTTCCGGACGCGGACCCGGCCGCCGCGCTCCAGGACGGGCGCGCGATGGACGTCTGGCGGGCGATGATCTCCGCCCAGGGCGGCGATCCGGACGCGACGCTGCCCCGGGCCGACGAGGTGCACATCATCGGCGCCGCGGCGACCGGACGGCTGACCCGGCTCGACGCCTACGCCGTGGGCGTCGCGTCCTGGCGGCTCGGCGCCGGGCGGAGCCGCAAGGAGGACCCGGTCTCGGAGGTGGCCGGTGTGGTGCTGCACGCCAAGCCCGGCGACGAGGTCCGGGCCGGCGCCCCGCTGCTCGAACTGCACACCCACGACCCGGCCCGGATCGAGCGGGCGGTAGCCGCGCTCGACGGCGCGATCGAGATCGACGGGCCCATGACGACGGTGCCGCTGGTCATCGACCGGGTGGCCGACCTCGGATAGTCCGCGACTACAGCGTGAACGCCGCCCGCATGGAGTTGGCACCCGACACGTTGGTGCCCAGAGCGGTGGTGGGCAGGCCGAGCAACTCCTCGGCCGTCCGAATCATCGAGTAGTGGTCGAAGTAGGTGTTGGTGGTCGAGCCGGGCTTCGTGCTCTTCGAGAAGACGAGGGTCGGAATGTGACACCCCGCATCGTCGAGGTACTGCGCGCTCTGGCAGTCCATCCCCTTGATGTTCGCGCCGCCGCCACCCTCGTCCCACGTGATGAACACCGACAGCGCCCCGCTGGTGTAGTCCGGTGACGCGAAGATCTTGGGCATCCACTGCTTGAGCCAGTTGTCGCCGGCCGTCACCACGTTGGCCGGGACGCAGGTGCTGCCCGTCGGCGCGTTGTGCATGTCGTGGCAGATGCCCGGTGTGACGTAGGAGAACTTCTTCAGTGCGCCGGTATTCAGTGCCGTGAGCAGCTTGCCAGAGGTGGTGCTGCCGAGCGGCACGTCATTGCTCGTGCAGTGCGCATTCGGTGCGCTGATCGGCGGACTGACGAGGTAGGTGGGTGGGTTGTGGCGCACGGCGTACTGCGTGTTGGCGGTGAAGACGGTGTCGAACTGGCGGCACGGCAACGGCATGATTTCTTCGTACGCCCGCCAGGCGGGGTCGACCTGGCTGAACAGGCTCGGTCCGGTGATCGGGTGCTTGACCGGGGCGTTGTCGTCGGCGATGCCGTGCGTCGATCCGGTGGCCATCGCGATGTAGTTGGGCAGCGACGGATGTGTCTCGCTGTGCATGTTCGTGGCGTTCCCGCCCGCGGCCAGCAGGGTGTTGTTGATGTACGGCGCGACGACCGGTTTGCCGATGACGCCGGCGTAGGAGTGGTTCTCCATCGTGATCCAGAGAACCTTGTGCGAGACGGCGGTGCGCGGTGCTGCGCTTGACGTCGTCACGCTGACGATCGGCACCACGGCAATCGCGACAGCGGCCAGCAGGGCCCGTGTACGGCGGGGGAGCCAGGTCATCGTGCGTTCCTTGGACGAGTGAAAGTCCGTCGGGCGGACGTTCGGGCCATTGTCCATCGCCGGGGGCTCGGGCACAGTGACTTCCATGTCTGTGGTCGTGATCGGTGGAGGGATTGTCGGCGCCGCGACGGCTTATCACCTGAGTCGGCGAAATGTGCCGGTGGTATTGGTCGACCGGGCCGACGCCGGCCGGGCGACGGACGCCGGCGCGGGGATCGTCGCGCCGTGGCTGTCGTCGGAGCAGAACCCGGACTGGGCCCGGATCGGCCACCCGTCTTCGGCGTATTACCCCACCCTGCTGGCGGCGCTCGCCGACGACGGCGAGAAGGAGATGGGTCACGCCCGGGTCGGGGGTCTGGTCGTCGATCCCGACCCGGCCAACCTGGAGCGTGCCTACCAGCGGCTGCTCCGTCGGCGGGAGCAGGTCGACGAGATCGGTGCGGTGACCCTGCTTCCACCCGGTGGCGCTCAGGAACTGTTCCCGGCGCTGCGCGCCGACCTCGGTGCGGTGCACGTCACCGGCGCCTCCCGGGTCGACGGCCGGTTGCTGTGCGCTGCGCTGCGCCGCGCCGGCGCGCGGCGTGGCGTCGTCGAGCGGTCCGGCGACGCCGAACTGATGGTCACGGACGGGACCGTCACCGGTGTCCGTCTGGACGGCGAGCCGATCAGCGCCGACCGCGTGGTGGTGGCCGCGGGTGCCTGGACCGGTGCGCTGTGCCGCCCACTGGGGATCGAACTCCCGGTCGCACCGCAGCGCGGGCAACTGGTGCACGTCGTGCTTCCCGGCGCCGACACCGACGACTGGCCGGTGATCCAGGCGGTCGGGCACGGCTACCTGCTGGCCTTCCCGGGATCGCGGGTCGTCTTCGGCGCGACCCGCGAGACCGGCAGCGGCTTCGACCTGCGGGTGACCGCGGGCGGGATCGCGCAGGTGATCGGCGACGCACTGGCCGTGGCGCCGGCCCTCGCCGACGCGACCGTCGTCGAGACGCGGGTCGGCCTGCGCCCGCTGTCCGCCGACGGCCTGCCGCTGCTCGGCACCCTGCGCTCGACGCCCGGCGTGGTGGTCGCCACCGGTCTCGGGCCGACCGGGCTGACGATCGGGCCCTACGCCGGCCTGCTGGCCGCGTCGCTCGCGCTCGGCGAGCAGCCGGAGTTCGACCTGACGGGGTACGAACCCGATCGCGGCTAGGGTGCAGAAATGCCCACACCGCTCACCGCCGAGACGATCCGGTCCGCTCCCAAGGTGCTCCTGCACGACCACCTGGACGGCGGGCTGCGCCCGGCGACGGTGATCGAGCTGGCGCAGGAGGCCGGCTACGACGCACTTCCGACGAAGGACGTCGACGATCTCGCGGAGTGGTTCCTCGGTGCCGCGCACTCCGGGTCGCTGGAGCGCTATCTCGAGACCTTCGCCCACACGGTCGGGGTGATGCAGAGCCGCGAGGCACTCGTCCGGGTCGCCACCGAGTGCGCCGAGGACCTCGCCGCCGACGGCGTCGTCTACGCCGAAGTGCGGTTCGCCCCCGAGTTGCACGTCGAAGGCGGCCTCACCCACGAGCAGGCCATCGACGCAGTCCTGGACGGCTTTCGGGAGGGAACTGCCCGGGCCGACCGCGCCGGGCACCGGATCCGCGTCGTCGCGCTGCTCAGCGCGATGCGTCACGCCGCACAGTCGATGGAGATCGCCGAGCTGGCGGTGCGCTACCGCGACGCCGGGGTGGTCGGCTTCGACATCGCCGGCGCGGAGGCCGGCTACCCGCCGACCCGGCACCTCGACGCGTTCGAGTACCTCCACCGGGAGAACGCCCACTTCACGATCCACGCCGGCGAAGGGTTCGGGCTCCCGTCGATCTGGGAGGCGATCCAGTGGTGCGGCGCCGACCGGCTCGGCCACGGCGTGCGGATCATCGACGACATCACGGTGCACGACGACGGCCGGGTCGAGCTCGGCCGGCTCGCGGCGTACGTCCGCGACAAGCGGATCCCGCTGGAGATGGCGCCGACGTCCAACGTGCAGACCGGCGCCGCCACGTCGATCGTGGACCACCCGATCGGGCTGCTGCGCACGCTCTATTTCCGCGTCACCGTCAACACCGACAACCGGCTGATGAGCGGTGGCACGATGACCTCGGAGATGGGCGGCCTGGTGGATGCCTTCGGCTACACCTGGTCGGATCTGCGCTGGCTCACGATCAACGCGATGAAGTCGGCGTTCATCCCGTTCGACGAGCGGCTCGCGCTCATCGACGACGTCCTCAAGCCCGGGTACGACGAGTTGGCCGAGCAGGACGGGCCCGACCACTGATCGGTCGGGCCCGTCCTGGCTGGTGCTGATCGGTCAGCCGACGGTCGCCGGCTCCGTCTGCGGTGCCTCCGTCTGCTGCAGCACCTCCGCCGGCTCCGATCCGGCCGGCACAGTGACGTCGCTGCGGCGGCGGATCAGCAGCGCTGCGGCCGCGCCGATCGCGACCACCCCGGCCCCGACCGCCACCGCGGGTATCAGGCCGTCGACGAACGACTGCGGGCTGGCGTAGCCGCCGCGGGCGGCGAAGACGCTGGCGAGCACGGCGACTCCGAACACCCCGCCGATCTCCCGGATCGCGTTGTTCGCACCGGAGGCGACGCCCTGCTCGACCGGCCGCACCGCACCGAGCACCACGGTCCCCACCGGGACGAAGAACAGGCTCATCCCGATACCGGCCAGGACGAACCCCGGCACGAGTGCGAGGTAGCTCACGGTCGTCGTCGTGACCAGCGCGAGCCAGGCCAGCCCGACGGCTTGCAAGGCAAGACCGGTCGCGATCAGCGGGCGCCCGCCGATGCGGTCGGCGAGCGGACCCGCGATCGGGGCGAGCAGCAGCGGCATGCCGGTCCACGGCAGGGTGCGGAGCCCCGCCTCGAACGGCGAGTAGCCCTGCACGGTCTGCATGAACTGCGCGAGCAGGAAGACCGAGCCGAACATGCCGAAGCTGAACAGCAGGCTCGCGGCGTTGACGGCGGCGAACGTCCGGTTGGCGAAGAGCCGCAGCGGCAGCATCGGCTGCGGCGTACGGCGCTCGAAGGCGACGAACGCCGCCAGCAGCACCGCTCCGCCGATCACGCTGCCGAGCACGCTGGCGCTGGTCCACCCGTGCGAGTTGCCTCGCACCACGCCGAAGACGATGCCGAACAGTCCGGCGCTGGCCAGCGCGACGCCGGGGACGTCGAGGCGGCGCGCGGCACCACGGGACTCGGCCAGGCGCCGCCAGGCGGCGGGCAGGATGAGCAGGCCGACCGGCACGTTCAGCCAGAAGATCCACTGCCAGGCCGCACCGTCCACGACTGCGCCCCCGACGAGCGGACCCACCGCGACGCCGAGGCCGGAGACCGCGCCCCAGATTCCGAGCGCGGCGCCGCGACGGGCCGCGGGAACCGCGGCGGACAGGATCGTCATCGACAGCGGCAGCACCGTGGCCGCGCCGAGGCCTTGGATGGCGCGGGCCGCGATGAGGATCTGGATGTTCGGGGCCAGCGCCGCGCCGGCGCTGGCGAGGGTGAAGACGGCGAGGCCGATGGTGAAGACCCGGCGGCGGCCGAACCGGTCGCCGAGGCTCGCCGCCGTCAGCAGGAACACCGCGAAGGTCAGGGTGTAGGCGTTGACGGTCCATTCCAGGCCGGAGAGCCCGGCGTGCAGGTCGTGTCGGATCGAGGGCAGCGCCATCGTCACGACGAGGTTGTCCAGACTCACCATGAACGCGGCGACCGAGGTCACCACGAAGGTCCAGATGGTGGCCCGGCGTCCGAGTGGGGTCATCGTCGGCTCCAAGGTTAGTTAGCAGTCACTCACTACTTGGCTCAAAAAAATACCCAGCTAGGTCGGTCCTGTGGCTCCGTTCGATGCTGTGGCTACGTCGGTGCTGCTACGTCGGTGGGGCGGCCGGCGGGACGACCTTGTCCGAGAACACGCAGGCGAGTTCGGCCCATCGCTCGTGCACCTCGCCGAGCTGCATCGCGGTCACCACGTTCCAGAACATCCCGAAGGCGTAGAACTTCTGGACCTCCTCCGGGGAGGCGCCGGACAGCCGTTCGACGGCGTACCAGACGTCGCGGAACCCACGACGGGACACGGCGCGGACGTCCTCGTCGTCGCAGGCGGCGTAGGACGCCAATTCCATGAGCAGGAAGGTGCGGTCGGCGATCAGCTCGCCGTAGGCCGCTCCCATGGCCTTGAGCGCATCCTCGCCGCTGCGGTCGCCGACGGCGGCCTCGAACTGCTCGACGATCCGCCGGTGGGTGCGCTCGACCGCCGCGAGGAAGAGTTCCTTCTTCGTGGGGTAGAGCCGGAACAGGTAGGGCTGGCTGATCCCCGCCCGCTCGGCGATGGTCTGGGTACTGGTGCCGCCCAGGCCGCCGCGGGCGAACTCCTCGATGGCGGCGGCGAGCACCGTCTCGCGACGTTGCTCGGCGCTCTGCCTGGTTGCGGTGGGCATACGGCCAAAGTAGTGAGTGACCACTATCTTGTCAACGCCGCCATCCGGCCCAACCGGACTGCGCCGGCTACCGGGTTGCGGGCGGCGGATCGGCGTGCGAATGTCTCCTGCGGACAGGCGAAGCTTCGCCTTCCGGCACAGACGGAGCCGATGTGTACGTGTCGCTGAAAGATGTGGCCGCGCGAGCTGGGGTGAGTTTTCAGACGGTGAGCAAGGTGCTCAACGGCGGCGCGGCCACGGTGTCGGACAAGACGCAGGCCCGGATCAGGGCGGCGGCCGCCGAACTCGGCTACGTGCCCAACGCCCTGGCGCGCGGGCTGATCACCCAGTCGACGTACACCGTCGGGATCGTCGCGGACGACCTCGACGACTGGGTGCTCGCCCAGTTCGTCGTCGGCGCCGAACGCGAGGCGCGCGACCAGGGTCATGTGGTGCTCATCGGCGCGGTGCTCCCCGGCGGGGAGGACGCCCGGGCCTACGCCCAACAGCTGCTCGAACGCCGGGTGGACGGCATCCTCGCCGCCGCCCCCAACCACGAGGACGACGAGGGCGTCGCGGACCTGCTCCGCAGCCGGGTGCCGGCGGTGAGCATGCACCACGTGCCCGGCGGAGGCGTGCCCGTCGTCGGCTCGGACCATTCCCGGGCCGGGCGGTTCGCGGCCGAGCACCTGGTCGAGCTCGGGCACCGGATCATCGGAACGGTCATCGGACCGCGTGGGCGGCGCGTCGTGCAGAGCCGGCTGCGCGGCTTCCGCTCCGCGCTCGGCCGGGCCGACCGGGTGCTCTCGCCCGCGCGGATCGTGCAGTCGGACTGGACCGTCGCCGGGGGATACGCCGCGGCGTGCGAGCTCCTCGACCGCGAACCGCGGGTGACCGCGATCTTCGCGCAGAACGACCTGATGGCGGTGGGAGTGATCTCGGCGCTGCACGCGCGCGGCCGCCGGGTCCCCGACGACTGCGCCGTGGTGGGCTGCGACGACCTGCCGGTCTCCGCGCATCTCATCCCCCCATTGACGACGGTCTCGATCCCGTTCCGGGAAACGGGCCGACGGGCGATGGCGCTACTGATCGACCGGATCCGCGGCGCCGACGTCGCCCAGCGGGTGTTACTTCCGATGCGGCTGGTGGTCCGCGAGTCCTCGGCCGGTGAAGCAGGTGGTGTGCCGCGCTCCAGCGGTCGCCCGTACGCGTTAGGGAAGGATCACAGATGACCAATCTCCCAGGTGACCGGCGCGGCCTGTCCCGGCGCGAGCTGCTGCGCAGCGCCGGGCTGCTCGCCGCGGGCGGTGTCGGTCTGACCGCCTGCGGGTCGTCGTTGGCATCGGGCGTTTCCGGGGTCGGTCCCGGCGCCGACCAGCTCACCTACTGGAACCTCTTCAGCGGCGGCGACGGCGTGCGCATGGTGGCCATGGAGCAGGGCTACACGAAGACCCACCCCCAGATCGATCTGAGCGCGACCACCCTGACCTGGGGCAATCCCTACTACACCAAGCTCGAGCTGGCGACCCTCGGCAAGCGACCGCCGGACGTCGGCATCTCGCACCTCACCCGGGCCACGACCCTCGCCCGTGCGGACCTCCTCACGCCGTTCAACGAGGCCGACCTCGCCCGGCACGGGATGACCGCGGACAAGTTCACCCCGAAGGCGTGGGACGCCGCGCACGTCGACGGGAAGCTCTACGCCGTCCCGCTCGACACCCACCCGTTCGTGCTCTTCTACAACACCGACGTCTGCAAGAAGGCGGGCCTGCTCGACAAGGACGGCTCGCTGAAGGACATCGACGGCCCGGACGGCCTGATCGACGCCATGACGGCGGCGAAGAAGGTGACCGGCGAGTGGGGCGGCGCCGTCAGCATCAACTCCGACACCTCGACCTGCTGGCGGATCTTCCAGACGCTCTATTCGCAGCTGGGCGGCGAGGTGCTGGCCGACGACGGCCGCAAGCTCATCCTCGACGACGCCAAGGCGACCAAGGCCCTGTCCTACCTGCAGGAGCTGACCGTCACCAAGAAGCTGATGCCGGCGACCATCGACTACGGCGGCGCACTCACCCTCTTCACCACCGGCAAGGCCGGGTTCTTCATGCAGGGCGAGTGGGAGGTCACGACCTTCCTCACCGCCAAGACGCCCTTCAGCATGACGCGGTTCCCGAACGTCTTCGGCGGAAGCAAGTACTCCGTCCAGGCCGACTCGCACACCTTCGTACTCCCCAAGGATCCCAACCGTAACGCGGCGCGGCTCGACCTCGACCTCGCCTTCATCCGGAACATGCTCGACCAGAGCATGACGTGGGCCGCCGGCGGACACGTCCCGGCCTGGCTGCCGATCCAGAAGAGCGCGGCCTACAAGAAGCTCAAGCCGCAGTCCAACTACGTCGATGCGGCCTACGCGGCGGCTTACGACCCGCCCGGGTGGTATTCCGGCTCCGGGTCGGACTTCGAAATCGTCGTGGGGTCGGCGATCTCCGCGGTCGAGTCGGGACAGTTGACCCCCGCGGCCGCCATCGCGCAGATCCGCAAGGGGCTCACCCGCTACACCGTTGCCAAGTCACCCGTCGGATAGCGACGCCTGCTCACTGGAGGTATTCCCATGGCGGTCACCACCGTCGCCGCACCGACGGCAGGCCAAACGGCCGACAAGAACGAGACGAAACGCGCCGACAACCGCGCCGGCTGGGGGTTGATGACCCCGTTCCTGGTGCTCTACCTGCTGTTCCTCATCGGGCCGACGCTCTACGGCATCGTGATGAGCTTCTTCAACACCAGCCTCGTCCGGCCCGGCCTGTCCGGCTTCGCCGGCGTGTCCAACTACGCCGAGGCGTTGAAGAACAGCGACTTCTGGTCGTCGATCTGGCACACCGTGCTCTTCACGATCCTGACCACGCCGCCGCTGATCGTTCTCGCGCTGGGCATGGCCCTGCTGACCGACCGGCTCCGGCACGGGCGATGGTTCTTCCGGCTCGTGTTCTTCGCGCCTTACGTCGTCCCGTCCGCCGCCGTCGCGCTCGTCTTCAGCTGGCTCTACGCGCCGTCGATCGGCCTGTTCGACGGCTGGCTCACCGACATCGGGATCACCCCGCCCAACTGGCTCGGTGACCCCAACTGGGCGATGGCCTCGGTCGTCATCATGACGATCTGGTGGACCATCGGCTTCAACTTCGTGCTCTACCTCGCCGGGCTTCAGGAGATACCGCGCGAGCTCTACGAAGCGGCGTCGGTCGACGGCGCGAGCCCGTGGCGGCAGATGCGGTCGATCACGATCCCGCTGCTCCGGCGTACCACGCTCCTGGTCACCATGCTGCAGATCATCGCGTCGCTGAAGGTGTTCGACCAGATGTACCTGCTGTTGCAGGGCGGGCCGAACTACGCCACGCGGCCGGCGATCGAGTACATCTACGACATCGGCTTCACCGACTACCGCGCCGGTTACGCCGCTGCCGCGTCGATGTTGTTCTTCCTGCTGATCCTTGTCGTTTCGATCGTGTGGTTCCTGGCGAGTCGTCGCCAGGCCAAGGAGGCCTGAGCCATGGCTGTCACTACAGTGCGCACCCCCGCCCGCCACGGCAGATCGACGGTGGCCGGCCGGGGCGACCACCGGACCCGCTACTTCAACTTCTTCTGCGGGTCGGTACTGCTGGTCTTCGCCGCCGTCTGGCTGATCCCGCTGTTGTGGGCCATCGACACGTCGGTGCGGCCCGAGGCGGAGATCACCACCAACCCGATCTCGTGGTGGACCAGTCACTGGAACATCGACAACTACCGGCAGGTCGTCAACGCCACCGACCTGCCCAGCTGGTACCTCAACAGCATCGTGACGTCCGGCCTTTCCGCGGCATTCACGGTCGTCGTCTGCTCGATGGCCGGCTTCGCCATCTCCCGCACGCAGTTCCGCGGAAAGCGGATCATGCTCGGCCTCATCCTGGCCGGCCTGTTGATCCCCGCGCAGGTGCTGATCCTCCCGCTCTTCCGCGAGTTCAACGGCCTCAAGCTGCTCAACACCTACTGGGCGATCGTCCTGCCGGCGATCGCGACGCCGATCGCGGTGTTCGTGTTCGCGTCGTTCTTCGACGGACTGCCCAAGGACCTCGTCGAGTCCGCCCGACTGGACGGGGCCGGCTGGTTCCGGATCTATTCGCGCATCTTCATGCCGCTGTGCAAGCCGGCCATCTCCGCCGTGACCATCTTCACCTTCGTGTGGACGTGGAACCAGCTGCTATGGCCGCTGCTCGTGCTCTCCAGTACCAAGCTGATGACCATCCCCGTCGGACTGGCGAGCGTGCAGTCGGCGTACGGCATCATCTACGGCCAGGTGATGGCCTCCGCGGTGCTCGGCGCACTCCCGCTGATCCTGGTGTTCCTGCTCTTCCAGCGCCGGATCGTCGAGGGAATCGCCAACACCGGCATCAAGTAGACAGTTCCGTCCCGCACGACACGACTCGAGAAGGGAACAGGCGTGCCCGACGCCCGCATCACCGTAGATCCCGCATTCCGCATCGGTGAGGTCGACCCGAGGCTCTACGGCTCGTTCGTCGAGCACCTCGGGCGCTGCGTCTACACCGGCATCTACGAGCCCGACCACGAGACCGCGGACCAGGACGGCTTCCGCGAGGACGTCGCCGGGCTCGTCCGCGAGCTCGACACCCCGATGCTCCGTTACCCGGGCGGCAACTTCGTCTCCGGCTACGAGTGGGAGGACGGGATCGGCCCGCGGGCCGAACGACCCGCCCGGCTCGACCTCGCGTGGAAGTCGCTCGAGTCGAACGCCGTCGGCACCGACGAGTTCTGCGCATGGTCGCGGCGGGTGGGCGCCGAGCCGATGCTCGCGGTCAACCTCGGCACCCGCGGCGTGGATGCGGCACAGAATCTGGTGGAGTACTGCAACCACGCCGGTGGCACCAAGTGGTCCGATCTACGCCGTAAGAACGGCGCGACCGAACCACACCGCGTGCCGGTGTGGTGCCTCGGCAACGAGATGGACGGGCCGTGGCAGATCGGGCACAAGACCGCCGAGGAGTACGGACGACTCGCCACCGAGACGGCGAAGGCCATGAAATGGGTCGACCCGTCGATCGAGCTGGTGGCGTGCGGGTCGTCCAACTCGCGGATGGCGACCTTCGGCGAGTGGGAGGCGACGGTCCTCGAGCACACCTATGAGCACGTCGACTACGTCTCGCTGCACTCCTACTACCAGGAGCGCAAGGGCGACCGGGACAGCTTCCTGGCCTGTGCTACCGACATGGACCAGTTCATCGACGGCGTGGTTTCGACCGTCGACGCGGTGCGCGCCAAGGGCCGGCACAAGAAGCGGATCAACCTGTCCTTCGACGAGTGGAACGTCTGGTACATGGGGGAGGAGCGGCCGACCACGCAGTGGCCGGAGGCGCCGCACCTGCTCGAGAACATCTACAACGCGGTCGACGCCGTGGTGGTCGGCAACCTGCTGATCAGCCTGCTGCGGCACGCGGACCGGGTGCGCCTCGGCTGCCTCGCCCAGCTGGTGAACGTGATCGCACCGATCTTCACCGAGACCGGCGGACCCGCGTGGCGGCAGACGATCTTCCACCCCTTCGCACTGACCAGCCGCTACGGGCGGGGCACCGTGCTCCGTACGGTCACCGACGGCCCGACCTACGACACCGCGTGGTTCGGCGACGTGCCGGTGATCGACAGCGTCGCGGTCCTCGCCGAGGAGACCGGTGAGCTGACCGTCTTCGCGGTCAACCGCGACCAGCACGACGCCCAGCCGCTGCAGCTCGACCTCCGCTCGCTCCCCGCGCTGCAGACCGTCGCCCACACCGTCGTCACCCACGAGGACCCGCTGGCCACCAACACCGTCGACCACCCAGATCGGGTCGCACCGCGCAGGCTCCCGGAGGGCCATGTCGACGGCGGCGGGGTCACCGTCGCGCTGCCGCCGATGTCGTGGAACATGATCCGGGTCACGCCGGCCTGAGGGACGCGCCGCTCACCTCGGCGGGTCGCTTGCGGCGACACCTTCCATCGTCGTACCGGTAGCGGAGCGGCGGCTCGGGTCGACGGCGATCCTGGTGAGCAGCCGGGTGTAGATGGAGTGATTGGTCCCGGCGTAGCTCGCGGTGACCTGGGCGCCCGTGGCGGCGACGGCGAGCCCTGGAGTGCCCGTCATGGACCCGACGGCGCCGGTCCCCGGGCCGCCGACACCCTCGTGCCGGTATTCCAGCGCGCCGGCCGTGCTGCGGCAGGCGAACCACCGCGTGCCGGCGGCCGCGGCGGCCGCGGGCGGCCCGGCACAGGTCGTTCCGAGATGACGGCCGGCGGCGGTCAGGGTCCGGTCGTAGGTGTTGCCTCCGGCATAGGGGGCGCCCAGGAATGTCAGGTGGAGCGTGCCGGCGTCCTCATACATTGCCGGCCCGGATCGCACGCCACCCGCCACCGGGGACATGCTCGGAGCCTGCGGATTGCCGTTTGCGGCGGGGATGCCGGCGGCGGCTTCGTAGATCCTGGCGCCGGTCCCCAGGCAGCCGAAGAGCAGCTGTGTGCCGGCGACCACCGCGCCCGGCTGAGTGCAGTGGTTGCCGGCGGAGGCGACCAGCCGGGTCCAGCCGGTGACTGTGGTCCGGACGTACAGCGCGTGATCCACCCCGGCGGCGACGTAGTACGTGCGACCGTTCGCTGTGATCGCGACCGCCGGTGGGCCGGAGATCCCCAGCCCGGCCGGGGAGCCCAGGGAGCGATCCGGGTTCGCCCGGGGGTCCTCCGAACGCCGCGCGGCGAGGGAGCCGTCAGTGTTGCGGTAGGCCAGCAGCCACGGCGGACCATTCGTGAAGCGCGGTCGAAGGGTCTGGTGCAGCGGCAGGTTCCGCGAGGAGCCCCCGGCCCAGATCGTGTACGCCCCCGCGGTTCCGGCCCACCGGTGGCCGGCGGTGTCCCAATGCAGGAAGGCGCTCGCGGGCACCGTGAGACGGACGTGCCTCGTTGCGGCGGGGGCGAGGACGGGCGTCTTGCCGAATGCGCCGAGCTGGTGCGGCGGTTCGCCGGCGGCGGCCGGATGTCCGACGTAGATCTCGAGAGTCGACCGGCCGGCGCGGCTGCCGGTGTTGGTCACGTCGGCGTCAACCGTGGCGCTGCCGTCCGCGTTCGCCACGGTGGCGAGGTTGCTGACCCGGAACGTGGTGTAGGACCGGCCGTATCCGAACGGGAACAACGGATTCTGGGTGTGGGCGTCGTACCAGCGGTACCCCATCTCGAGGCCCTCGCCGTAGACGATCGTGTTGTTGGGCGCGGTCCGTCGGATCGCGGCAGCCGTGGGGCTCTGGGCCGCGCTCGCGGGGAAGGTGACCGGCAGTTTTCCTGACGGATCGACGTCGCCGAAGAGCACCGCGGCGGCGGCGTTGCCGTCCTCCTGGCCCGGATACCAGGCCTCCAGGACGCCGCTGACCTTGTTCAACCAGGGCATGAGCACCGGACCACCGGTGTTGAGGACCACGACCGTGTGCGGGTTCGCCGCGGCGACCGCGGAGATCAGGGCATCCTGATTGTGCGGGAGCGAGAGGTTCGGGCGGTCGACGTTCTCGGCTTCGGCATCGTTGGCGAATACCACGGCGACCGATGAGTTCGCCGCGAGCTTGGCGGCGCCGGCGATGTCGTTGGGAAGCCCCGCGGCGTACCGCACATGCACGCCCGACCCTGCCCGCCGGGTGATGCCATCGAAGGGCGTCACGCCGGGTGGTGCGTTGACGTGACCCGATCCGCCACCGGCGGTTTGTTCGCCGGTCCCGCCGTCCGGCCCGATGACGGCGATGGAGCCGACCGTCGCTGCGTTCAGCGGCAGAACCCCGCCGTTCTTGAGCAGCACTGTCGCGTCCTCGGCGACCGAGCGGGCGGTGGCCGTATGCGGCGCGCTGGTCACGACA
>DASXJE010000313.1 GCA_036497565.1 Mycobacteriales bacterium | reverse complement strand
ACTGTCCACGTCCGAGTGGACGGCGGCCCACACCGCCCACCACCGTTCCTGCAGCCGGTCCCGAAGCTCACCGGTCACGACCGCCTCCGTTCGCCGACACCGTCCAGAGGCCTGCGCCCGTTCAGCGTCGCGCAGCCCGGGCCCTGTGTCGAGGCGCCGCCCCGAATAATGTCACGGTCGGTGACAGACTGCCCGGGTGCTCAGTAGCTGGGTGTCACCCACGCCTCACGACCCGTAGGCGGCCTGCTTCACGGCGAAGACGTCGCGGTGCCCCTTCGTCTCCTGCAGTGACCACAGCAGGTCCGGATCCGAACCCGCGGCCTCCCAGTAGCTGATGCTCTCCCCGCCGCCGACCCAGCCGAAGGTCTTCGACCCGCCGGTCGGCGTCCAGTAGTACAGCTTCTTGTCGCCGGACGAGTTGAACCACCACCGACCGTTGTGTGAGGCGACCCCGTTGAGCCTGTGCCACGGGAGCTGCAGCGCCTCAATCGCCGTCGTCGACGTCGTGAACGTCGGGGCGCCCGCCGCGAACGGGAACCGGATCGCGCGGGCCGGCCGGTTGGGGTAATCCGTGCAGCCGGACGAGCAGGTGTACTCGTTGACGACGATCGACCGGGTGACGCGGTCGAGGGAGATCGCCGACCAGACCAGCGGCGTATCCGACGTGGTGTGCGACGTGATGGTGCCGACCTGAGGGAGCACGTATCCGTAGTTGTGCGCGTAGAAGGTCTTGCCGTCGGTCGTGCCGATCTGGCCGGCCGTACCGCCCGTGTTCGTCTTGAGGATCTTCTTCATGTTGAAGACGCGCATGCCATGGCCGGTGTCGGCAACGTAGAGATAGTCGCCGTACCACGAGATTCCGCCGGCGTGCATCGGGATGTCCTTGAAGTTCGGCGATGCCGCGCTACCGGTCGGCTCGACGAGAAGGACCTTGCGGTACTTGTCGGGGTACGTCGCATCCCAGTCGACGAGGGTGATCCGGCTGCGGCTCTGCGCGCCGTCGCAGCCGTTGGTGGTGTACCAGCTGACGAGGATGAGCTGGTGGCCGTCGTAGTTGCCGCTGTCGGTGGTGCCGACGGCGTCCCGGCTGCTGGAGATGCCCTGCGGATAGTTGGTGCAGTCGCCGTTGTCGGTCGAGTCGAACTTGAATCCGCCCGCATAACCGGCGAGCCCGAGCGAGTCGGGCGCCGTCCGGTCGTGGTTGGCGTGGGCCATCACCGTGTCGACGTCGGCAGTTCCCAGCTTCGACACAAGCGCGGCGTTCACGTCGTCGTAGTGGTGGTAGTCGGCCGACAGCGTGAACTGGCTGGTGGGCAACGTCGTAGGCCCGCTCGCGGCGGCCGCCGAGGTCGACCCGGCGAGTGTCGCCGTACCCAGTGCCACAACGCCGGCTACTGCTGCCGCCGCGATCCTTCTGCTGATCTGCATGACTCCCCATCGCGCTCCGAATTGGTCGCGCCACGATACCGTCCACCGTCTGGTGGTCAATCAAGTAAAAGTGGCCGTTCCCGGCGTCGTCACGATGTTCCGTCGGTCGTCACGCCTTCGAGGTGTCAGCAGTTCCGCACTTCCGAGGAGGACACCATGCCGAGCGCATCTCGACTCGCCACACCCGTCGCGATCGACGAACCGCCCATCGAAGGACGCTACGCGGCGCTGGGCGACTACACGGTCAGCTTCGAAACGTTCAAGCAGGATCTCGACCCGGCGCCGTTCTTCGCGGGGCTGCCCGGCGACCGCTGCCAGTGCCCGCACTGGGGCGTCGTCACGGCCGGCCGGCTGACGTTCCGCTGGGCCGACCACGAGGAGACCTATGTCGACGGTGACGCCTACTACGCGCCGCCGGGACATCTCCCCCAGGTCACCGCCGGAACGATCATCGTGGAGTTCAGCCCGTCCGCCGAGCTCGAGGCGACCATGGCCGTCGTGCAGAAGAACCTCGCCGAACTGGGAGCATCGGCATGACCGCCGGCGTGGGCGCTCGCCCTGACTCGACGACGGCCTCCGCAAAGCTCATCCGGTTTCTCGAGACCGGAATCGTTCCCGATGGACTGTTCGCGCCGACCGTATTCGCCGATCTATCGCTGCCGCTGTGGCGAGTCCAGTCGGAAACCGACCATGACCTGCTCTCCATCCGGTCGGCGGGGCACCCGTTCCCGGGTGCGGTACGCGTGGAACGCGTCGAGCGGACGGATCACGGCTTCACCCTGGAGTTCGAGGAGCGATGGGACAACGCCGGGCAGCGGTGGTACGCCCGCGAAATGATCCGCGCCGATGTGGTCGACGACCGAATCGTCGAGCTCGCGGTCTACTGCACGGGTGATTGGGATGAGGCCCGGCAGCACGAACACGCCACTGCCGTGAATCTGATCCGGCCGTGACCGGTGCCGCGGGCCTGCCGCCGAACCTACGATGAGGTGTGTCGACCGATCCGTCCGCGACCGCCGACCTCTTCGCGCGTGCCGAGGCAGCGCGCGCCGGCGGTAGTGAGGAAGCAGCGTCTCGCCTCTACGACGAGGCGGCCACACGGTGCCGGGCCGAAGACGACCTCGAGGGCTGGACCCGTGCGGTCCTCGGGGCCGCCTCGGTACAGGTGTTCGGGTCCGAGCCCGGCAAGGTCCCGGCCCTGCTTTACGACGTGCTGGCCCGCACCACTGACGACGGGTCACGGTCGCGGCTCGCTGCGGCATTGGCCCGCTGCTGGGTCTATGCCGGCCAGGCAGCGCGAGCAGCGCCGTTCGCCGATGAGGCGGTGGAGCGGGCGCAACGAGTGGGCGACCCCGGATTGACGGCCGATGCCCTCGACGCGGCTCTCGCCGTGCACTGGGGTCCTGACGAGCTCGGCGTACGGCGGTCACTGGCCAGCCGGCTCGATGACGTCGCCGCGCACGTTCTCGATACCGATGCCCGGCTGCAGGCGCACCTGTGGGGGCTGCAGGTCGCGTGCGAGGCCCTCGACCTGCAGGCGATGTACCGGCAGATCCGTGCCCTCGAGTTGCTCGGAGCGGAGTCGCCCCGGGCCCTCTTCTTCGCCGCGTCGCGTCGGCAGATGCTCGACCTCATGCGCGGCCGCACCGACACCGCGACCCACCTCCAGGAGGTGGCCGCAGCTGCTGGGGAGAGGTCTCGCCTCGCGGATGCCTGGATGGTCGTCAAGGCGATGGCGTGCTACTCCGCCGCCCAGTCCGGCGACGTCGAGCGGTGCGCAGCGGGTGCGCAGGACTGCGAGGAGTTCGCCGTCGCCGAGGGCGTCATCACGGTATGCGCAGAGGCCGCATATCTGTGGGTCGCCGCCCGACGCCCGGACCGGGCGCGTGCCCTCGTGTCGATGTTCCACGGCGACGTTCTCGACGACCTCCCCCGCGACGTCAACTGGCTGCTGACCCTGCAATGCGTGCTCGAGGCGGCCCTTGCCGTCGACGACCGGGCGATCGTCGTCAAGGCGACCGGCCTCCTTGGACCGTACGACGGCCGAGCGGTCTTCAACGCCGGAGCCGTGATGTTCCACGGCACCACCGACGACACGCTCTCCCGCGCATACGCCGCGCTGGGCGACACCGGCCGGGCGGAAGAGCTGCGGCTGCGGGCGCTGGCCACGTACGAACGGATCGGCGCGCCGTGGTGGCACGACCGACTCGCCTCATGGTCGTCGCCGGGCGGCGAGCCGATTGCCGTCGGTGCCGGCCGCATGCACCTGCATCCCACGCCGGGCGGGTTATGGCTCATCGGTCGGCCGGGCACACCCGTCGCCGGCCTGCGCGGATACGGGTACCTGCGCGAGTTGATCCGCCGGCCCGGGCAACCCGTATCTGCCCTCGACCTCGTCGGCGCGGGCACCGGGGTGGTCGCCGCAGCCGGACTCGGTGACGTGGCCGACAGGCAGGCCCTTGCGGCGTACCGCCAACGCCTGCGCGACCTCGACGACGAGCTCGCCGAGGCAGAGGCCTGGGCCGACACCGGCCGGATCGCGGCCGCACGGAGCGAGCGCGAAGCGCTGCTGGACGAACTTGGCAGGACGACCGGCCTAGGAGGCCGTGCCCGTACGAGCGGCTCCAGCCAGGAACGTGCCCGAGTCGCCGTGCGGAAGGCGATCACGGCGGCCCTCGACCGCATCACCACCGTCGACGATGCGCTTGCCCGCCACCTACGACGAAGCATCCGCACCGGCCTCGTCTGCAACTACGAGCCTGACGCAGACGATGAGATGGACTGGGCGCTCGACTGACGATGTCCGCCGCGATCCTTGCTCAGCCTGCGGGATGGGTGGAAATCAACGATGCGTAGACGACGATGTTGTCGTCGTAGCTGTGGGTGGAGAAGTCGAAACTCCCCCCGCAGGTGATCAGCCGCAGCCCCGCATGGTCGATGTTCCCGTAGACCTGCAGCGTCGGGAAATGATTCTTCGGATACTCCGCGACGCGGTCGATCCGGAAAACCGCGGCGGTACGGTCGGCCCGCGTCACGGTTACCGTCTCGCCGGGTTGCAGGGCGCCGAGCTTGAAGAAGATGCCCGGGCCGTACTTCGCGGAGTCGATGTGGCCGAGGATCACCGCCGGCCCGAGCTGGCCCGGGGTCGGCGAGTACCTGTACCAACCGGCCCGCGAGTCCCGTCCCAGCGGCGGCACCTGCACCGTCCGGTCCGAGTTCTGGCCGAGCTCGAGCAGCGCGGAATGCGCGGCGATTGCCGGGATGGAAAGCGAGACCGGGGCGGAACGCCGAAGGATCGGCCCTCGGGTCGCCGGAACTTGCGCCGAGGACGTCGGTCTCTTGCCCGCGGTGTCGGCTGACCTGGCCGTACGACCCGGTCGCGCAGGGACCGTCCGGGTCGGCCCGGACGTCACGGTCGGCGCCGGATGCGCGGCCGACGCCGATGGCTGCGGCGGGCTCTTCTGCGCCGCCGCAGCCACCGCGATCAGGATTCCCCCCACCACGACGAGCGCGAGTGCGACCGCCGCGGCAACGATGCCGCGGCGGCCACGTCGCGGTGACCGGCGTCTACTCACGACGGGTCCGGTCCCTGCTCCTCGCCATGGTGTCTTCGTCAGGACTGGTCGCCGGTACGGCGCCGGTAGGCGAACACTCCGAGCCCTGCTGCGGCGACGAGTGCGATCCCGCCGAACGCCAGTTCGGTGCTGTCTTCCGTTCCGGCCGTGCTTCCCCCACCGGTGTTGGCGGCACCGGCGGGCATGCTGGTCATCTGCGAGGCGGTAAGCGCACCACACAGCGCCGGCGACGTCGCAGCCAACGGCAGGGACGGGACGAGGTCACTCTTCTCACCCTGCGCCTGCTTGCTCAGCGTCGCCGGGTCGAGCCCGTGCACCACGACGACAGCCTTGCCGGCCTTCAACGACGACATGGTGGCCGAATCCAGGGTGATGGTGCGGGAGTAAGTGTAGCTACCACCGCTCGGCGCGATTTTGATGTTGGTGCCGTCGGCCGGCGTGGTGCCGCCGCTGGTCGACAGCGTCGTACCGATCGGGCCGTAGGACGGCGCCCCCTCGGTGGTGGACACGACTCCGTCGCCGTTCTTGTCCGCCGCCATGGTCGGGCAGATGCCTTGGCCGTTGATGTGGATGTGTTGCACGTGTGGGTACGGGGCCTTGCCGAAGGTCGGGGCCAGGCCCGAAACGTGCTCGGTGACGGTGGCCTTGTTGCCGTTCAGCATGACCATCGCGGTACCGGATCCGCTCGAGTGGTTCAGCGGCTTGAGCGTCGCCTGGTACCCCATCGCGCCCTGTGCGGACGCTGCGGCTGGAATCAGCAGCGGCAGTGCGGCCACGGCGAGTGGTACGGCGATCTTGAGTGCCTTGCGCATGGGGTCTCCCATCGGGTCCGGCAGGATGGGATGTCCCGCCGCAGTCAACACGTGGAAGGCCATTCGCCTCAGTGGGACGGTCGGTTCATTCGTGCTGTCTGACGCCGTGCGGGGACCGAGCAGGCGAGTACGCCGAGCGACGGGCTACGACGTGGTGCGATATCGGGCGACAACTCTTGTCGGTCAGTCCGTAAGGTCGAGATCTCTATAGGCGACCGGGTGATTAGCCCCGCGATC
>DASXJE010000312.1 GCA_036497565.1 Mycobacteriales bacterium | reverse complement strand
GGGTCGGTCAGCGTGGTGGAGACGACGTACTTCTCCATCGCGTTGATCTTGTCGCTGTAGGGGTTGCCGGACTGGCCCTGCCACACCGGAGCGAAGCCGTCGTAGGTGTGCCGTCCCATCAGTACCGCGTCGCAGGCGAGGAGCAGTTCGGTCTGGATCCGGCCGCCGGCGTCGTCCAGGACCGTGCTCGCCGGCCAGTCCTGCGGGTTCTGGATGATTCCGTCGAGCGAGATGTACGTCGAGTTGATGATCTTGCGCATGTCGGTCGCCTCCCGGTCGGTGGTTCGTTCTCTGCCACAAACCCTGACAGCGGACTGGTCCGTCGGTAAGGTCCAATTCCGTGGCGGAATCCAGTACCAATTCGACGGCGACCGGCGGGGAGCTCTTCGTCGAGGTCGGCCGGGACCGTTCCGTCGCCCTGCATCGGCAGGTGGAGAGCGGGATCCGTGACCGCATCCGCTGCGGGCAGCTTGCGGGCGGGACGGTCCTGCCCTCCACCCGCGGGCTGGCCGAGGATCTCGGGGTCTCCCGTGGGGTGGTCGTGGAGGCCTACCAGCAGTTGGTCGCCGAGGGCTATCTCGTCAGCCGGTCCGGCGGATACACCCAGGTCGCCCGCGCCGCCGAGACCGACGTGGCCCCGGATGCGGTGCAGCGGCCGGCCGCCGCACCCCCGCGGATCGACTTCCGCTACGGGCGTCCCGACGTCTCGCAGTTCCCGCGCGCGGCCTGGCTGCGATCGACCCGCCGGGTGCTCGCCGAGATCCCGAACGACCGGCTCGTGTACCTCGAGGGCGGCGGCGCACCCGAGCTTCGCGAGGCGCTGTCCGGCTACCTCAACCGGGTGCGCGGTACGGCGGCCCGGCCGGAGAACGTGGTGATCGTCAACGGTTTCGGGCAGGGAATCCGGCTGGTGGCGCAGGTGCTGGCGCAGATGGGCGTCCGCCGGCTGGCCGTCGAAGATCCCTCCAGCGACGACGACATCCGGGTCACCGCACCGCGTCTCGGCATCGAGGTGGTCGGCGTACCTGTCGATGCCGACGGCATCAGCATCCCGGCGCTCGAACGATCCGGTGCCGATGCCGTCCTGGTGACCGCCGCACATCAGTTCCCCACCGGCGCGGTCCTCTCGCCCGCGGTCCGCAAGTCCCTGGTCGACTGGGCGGCCCACGGCGACCGGCTGATCGTCGAGGATGACTACGACGCGGAGTTCCGCTACGACCGCGAACCGATCGGCGCAATGCAGGGCCTCGCGCCCGACCACGTCGTCTACGCCGGGACCGCCAGCAAGACCCTTGCGCCCGGGCTGCGCCTGGGCTGGCTCGTCGTACCCAACCGGCTCGTCGCCGAGGTCGGCGATGCCAAGATCCTCGACGACCGCGGCTCGCCGGTGCTCGACCAGTTGGTGTTCGCCGACTTCGTCGCCCGCGGTGAATTCGACCGGCACCTGCGCCGGATGCGCCCGCGTTACCGGCGCCGTCGCGACGTCCTGCTCGGCGCACTCCGCGAACGGCTGCCCGACGTGGAACCGACCGGGATCTCGGCCGGCATGCACGTGACTACCTGGCTGCCCGCCGATCTCGACGAGGCCGGCATCATCGACGCCGCAAGGCAGCGCAGCCTCGGTGTCTACGGCGTGCGCCCCTACCGGATGAGCCGCACCGGCCGGGCGGGCCTGGTCTTCGGCTACGGCGGTCTCAGCGAACGGGCGATCGCCGAAGGCATCGACATCCTCGCCGACGTCGTCGCCGCGCTGCGGGCCGGCTGATGTCGTCGCGGCTGATGCCGCCGTCGCGGTGACCGCACGGTCGTGCTTCGATCAGGGTATGACCGACTTGACGACTGCGGAGACCATCCAGATCAGCGGCGCGGACGGCGATGAGATCGAGGCCTATGCGGCCCGCCCGGGCGACGAGACGAGTCGCGGCGGCGTGGTGGTCATCCACCACATGCCCGGCTACGACCGGGCCACGAAGGAGATCGTGCGCCGGTTCGCCGCCGACATGGGCTACAACGCGATCTGCCCCAACCTCTACCACCGGGAGGCTCCTGGCGCGGCGCCGGACGACGCGGCGGCGACGGCTCGTGCGGCCGGCGGAGTTCCGGACGAGCGGCTGGTCGGCGATGTCGGCGGCGCGGCCGACTATCTGCGCGCGCTGCCCACGTCCAACGGGAAGGTCGGCGTCATCGGCTACTGCTCCGGCGGCCGGCAGTCGGTGCTCGCCGCGTGCAACCTCGACCTCAATGCCGCGGTGGACTGCTACGGCGCGTTCGTCACCGGCACGCCTCCCGACCGGTTCCCGATCCGCAGCAACATCGTCGATCAACTGCCCAACCTGCGCTGCCCGGTGCTGGGCCTGTTCGGCAACGAGGACTCCCACCCGTCCCCGGCCGACGTCGACGAGTTCGAGAAGATCCTGACGGAGCTCGGTAAGAGCTACGAGTTCCACCGGTACGACGACGCCGGTCACGCATTCTTCTCCGTGGACCGCCCGTCCTACCGCGTGGAGGCCGCCAACGACGGCTGGGAGCGGATCGACGCGTTCTTCGCCAGCAATCTCGCCACCCGGGGAGCGTGACCGCGATGTGCACCTACGCCACGTTCATGGCGCAGATCGACGGCAGTGCCAAAGGGCCGAACGGCTCGTGGTTCCACGTCACCGATGCGACGGTGTACTTCGACCATCCCGTGCACGCGATGGCCGAGCACACCCTCAACATCGACCTCACGGACCCGTCCCGTGGGCCGTCGGGCCGGGTGGCCATGGAGCTGACGGCGTCCGCGGCCCGCGAACTGGTCGCCGCGATCCAGTCCGCGCTCGAATCGGCGCCTGCCGAGCTCACCGTCTAGAGCCGGCCGGACGGAAGTCTGTCAGCGACGACCGGGCTTGTGGCATCCGAAGCTCTTGGCGAGGGTGGTCATCGCCTTCTGCACGGCCTCGTGGCCGGGGGACGGGGCCGCCGGCTCCGCCGAGGGCATGGCCAGTCCGTCGAGGGTGTAGCTGAGCAGCCGTCGCCACGCGGCGGGGGCGTCGGCGGCGGTGCGGTGGACGAGTCCGGCGTTGGCCATCAGCAGGAGCACGATGTCCTCGGGCCGGAAGTCGGCCCGCAACGTTCCGTTGTCGATGGCGCGGTCGGCGATCCGCACGAAGCCGTCGTGGGCGCGTTTCCGCAGCCGTTCCAATGCCGGTACGCCGCGGATGGTCGTGGTGAGCAGATCGGCCAGACCGCGGTCGGTGGCCTGCAACTCGCACAGGAACGTCACATGGTTGGCGAACGCCGACCACGGGTCCGGATCGGCGATGGCGCGTTCGGTCGCGGCCACCACGTCCTCGAGGGTGTCCGCGAATACCGCCGCGAGGAGCGCGCAGCGCGTCGGGAACCGGCGGTAGAGCGTGGCGTTGCCGACTTCGGCACGGCGCGCGATCTCGTCCAGCGGGGCGTCGAGGCCACGCTCACCGAAGACGGCGCGGGCGGCCCGGACCAGGGCGCGCCGGTTGCGCTCGGCATCGGAGCGCAACGGCAGGGTCGCGCCGGCGGGTAAAGAGGCCATGGTGCCAGGCTAGAGCAAAGCGGGGGGCACTCCACGGTTGTGCTAGCGTCGCGAGACGCGATCCGGGGATGAATCCCCGGTTGTTCCCAGGATGGTGGTGAGGTCGTGCCGCACCTCGACGTTTGGCTGACCGCGTTGGGCACGTCCCATCGCCGCCTCACGGGTCTCGTCGCCGGCCTGTCGGCCGAGGAGCTCGCCGGTCCGTCGTATGCGAGCGAATGGTCGATCGCCCAGGAGCTTGCGCATATCGGCTCGGGCGCCGAGATCTTCGGGTTGTTCATCGATGCAGGTCTCGCCGGCCGGCCGGCACCCGGAGCCGACGAATTCCAGCCGGTGTGGCAGCGATGGAACGCCAAGTCGGTGACTGATCAGGCCGGTGACGCACTCCGCACCGATGCCGCTCTGCTCGCCCGATTCGATGCTCTCGACGACGAACGACGCCGGGACTGGACACTTTCCCTCTTCGGCACCGATCAGGGCCTGGCCGATCTGGCGCGGTTGCGGCTTGGTGAGCACGCGGTGCACACCTGGGACATCGCGGTCACCCGTAATCGGCGCGCGACCGTCGAGCCGGCCGCCGTCGAGCTCCTCATCGACACCCTCGGCCAGACCGCCGCCCTGGTCGCCAAGCCCCCCGGGCAGCCGCTGCGGGTATCGGTGACCACCCAGCAGCCGGTGCGTCGCCTCGTCCTCGACGCCCGTAGCGCCGGGCTCGACCTGCGCGGCGTGGACCCGTCGACCGATGCGCTCGACGGCCCCACGCTGCAGCTGCCCGCAGAGGCGCTGATCCGACTCGTCTATGGCCGCCTCGACGCCGACCACACGCCACAGCTGGTCGCCGACGGCGTGGATCTCGACGTACTGCGTCAGATCTTTCCGGGCTTCTGACCTGTTTCTGAAGGGCATGCCATGCGTCTTCGCACCGCCGCTCGAGACATTCCCGGCCGCTTCGCGACCGGCGCCTACATCCTGCACTCCGGACTGGAGAAATGGCGCGGGCCGGCCGAGCAGGCTCAAATGGTGCATGCCATGGCCGCGAACGCCTATCCCTTCCTGAACGAGATCCCGGCACCGCGTTTCCTGCGGATACTCGCCGCCGGCGAAGTCGTCACGGGGTCGCTGCTGCTCATCCCGTTCGTCCCGAACGCCTTCGCCGGGTTCGCGCTCACCGGCTTCTCCGGTGCACTCCTCGGGATGTATCTGCGTACGCCGGCCCTGCGCAAGCCGGACAGCGTCTGGCCCGCCCCGGCGGGGATAGCGGTCAGCAAGGACGTCTGGATGCTCGGCATCGGGCTCGGCCTCGTCGCCGACGCGGTCGCCGGGGCCGAGTCCGGGGAATGACCGGAGTAGCCGCAGAACGGGGACTTGAGATCCCGGGCACGGATTTCGGCGTTTCAGTTGTACCAACCCGATCGGATTAGTAGGGTAAGGCATGTGGTTGGGCTCGTCGTGCAGCGATACGTGGATCTCCTCCACGTGACCGCTACGGCGTGTCCCGTCCTCGGTTCGTCCTGAGCGGCTCGACCGTCGCCATTCATACCGAGGAACATCCTGTGAATTCTGTCAACGGCACCGCCGTACGCTCCGAGCACCGCACGACCCTCGCCGCCGGGCGAGCACCTGGACTGTCGCGTAGCGAACTGACCGCGCTCCTGCGGCGGACCACCGCCGACTCCGACGTGTGGCTGCCGCGCCTGCAGTTGCCGGACGGCGATCGACGATGGTGGACCCAACTGTCCGCCGACGAGCGGGTCGATGTGTGGCTGCTGTCGTGGCTTCCCGGACAGAACACCGAATTGCACGACCACGGGTCGTCCGCCGCGGCGTTCTCGGTGGTGCGCGGACTGCTCGCTGAGGTGCGGATCGACGCGGGACACCGGCGTGTGACGGTGCCACGCCCAGCCGGGTCGACCGTCTGGCTCGCGCCGGGAGTGATCCACGACATGTGCGGCGCCGGCATCGGGCCGGCCGTGAGCATCCACGCCTACTCGCCGCCGCTGACCCGGATGACCTACTACGCCACGGACTGCACGGGGTTGCACACCGCGCGGACCGTGCAGACCAATGAACCGGAACAGGAGTAGATGCGATGACCGTTTCCATCCGCCGTGGAGTTTCCGACCTGCTCGACGACGCGCGCTCGCGGCTGTTCAGGCTGTCGCCGGTGGAGGCGTACGACGCGCAACGCAACGGCGGCGTACTCGTCGACATCCGGCCGCCCGTCAACCGTGAGACCGAGGGCTTGATCCCCGGCGCGCTCGTGGTGGACCGCAACGTTTTGGAGTGGCGGTTCGACCCGGCCTGCGATGCGCGAATGGCTATCGCCTCCTACGATCTGCAGGTCGTGATCGTCTGCAACGAGGGCTACACGTCGAGCCTCGCGGCCGCGGCGCTGCACGACCTCGGCGTCGTGCGGGCGACCGACCTGATCGGTGGCTACCGCGCCTGGCGCGGGTGCGGCCTGCCGACGATCCGGCCGCCTGTGTAGGCAACGCAAGGGTGGGTGGAACAGCGGTCTCCAGCGAGGCCGGATGGGTCTGTGGGTGGTGTACCGGCGGCCCGGCTAATCGTCGGCGAGCTCGGTGGTCGCGACCTGTCCCGCGTCGGTGGTACGTCGCAGGAAGTCGGCGAGCAGTTCCAATTCGGTGTCGGAGTATCCGGTGAAGATCCGATCCATCCGGCCGTTCATCCCCGAGTAGAGGCCGAAAATCTCCGCGTTGCGGTCGCGTACGGCGCGGACCATGACGCCGCGCCGGTCGGACGCGTCGGGATCACGCTCCCGGGTGATCCATCCGCCGCGCTGCAGCCGGTCGAGGATGCCGGTCATGGTGGCCGGGTGCAGCCCGGCCCGCCGGGCCAGGGCGCTGGGGCTCATCGGGCCGTGCCTGGAGATCAGTTCGAGGCAGTCGATGTCGACGTCCTTGAGGTCGAGGTGGGCACCCACCTGGTGATTGAGCAAGGACAGCTGATTGCTCAGCTCCCGCAGCGATCCCTTGATCGCCGTCGTCAATCGCCGCCTACTTCTGCTCCGATCCGATACGGAACTCATACGATATGCTCCTCGTGTCATACGCAATAGACAGTATAGGGAGCGAGCTCACCCCTTGGCATATGGTCGCGGTCGGGATTGACTGACGTATGCCGTACGTCGACCGGCCCGACGAGGAGCGACGGCTGGCCCATGCCGCGTTTCTCGAGTCGGGACAGACCTCCGCCCATGTCCGCACGGTGGTGGCCGAGTCGTGGATCCGTTCGTCGGCAGCCGGCGTCGATCCCGACGCCCACCTGGCTCCGGTGGTGCTCGACACGCCGGACCTGGTCGACTACCGCTCGGCTCATCCGCTCTCCCGGGTCTTCCCGCTTCTCTACGACGTCCTCGGTCGCGCGGCCGTGGACTGTGACTGCGTCATGGCCGTCGGCGACGCCGACGGGAAGCTGCTGTGGGTCTGCGGGCCACCCGGGGTACTCCGCCGGGTCGAGGCCATCAACTTCGTCGAGGGCTCGGCCTGGGACGAGAATCACGCGGGCACCAATGCACCCGGCACGGCCCTGCACCTCGATGCCGCCGTACAGATCCACTCCGCGGAGCACTTCAACCGGCTGGTGCAGCCTTGGAGCTGTTCGGCCGCGCCGATCCACGACCCGCTCACCAACGAGATCCTGGGGCTCGTCGACATCACCGGCGGTGACGACGTCGCGTCGCCGCAGACGCTCGGGATGGTGCGGGCCGCTGCCCGGATGGCGGAGTCCGAGATCGCCCGGCTCGCGGTGGAGACTCGGGCCCGCTCGCGGGACGCCGGCACCGGCCGACTCTGGTCGCCGACCGAGTCCGCATCGCGGCGCGTCCTGCAGATCCGGGGTCTCGGTCAACCTGACTGCATCGCCGAGCTCGGCGGCCGGACCCACCGGCTGAGCCCACGCCACAGCGAGATTCTCGTGGCGCTCGTCGATCATCCCGACGGCTTGACCGCCGAAGAGCTCGAGGTCGAGGTCTACGCCGCCGACGTGCACTCCTCGACCATGCGTGCCGAGATGACGCGGCTGCGGGCGCTCCTCGGCCGCGACGTCATCGAGTCCCGGCCCTATCGGCTGATCGTGGAGACCGATTGCGACTGGATGGCCGTCGGTGCCCACCTCGCGGCCGGGCGGATCCGCGACGCGGTGCGGGCCTACCGCGGCCCGCTGCTGCCGCAGTCGGAGTCGCCGGGCATCGTGGCGCGACGTGAGTCGCTGCAGGAGCAGGTGCGCGGTGCCGTCATGTACTCGCGCGAACCCGACCTGATGGTGGCGTGGACGCGATCGCGGTGGGGAGCGGACGACCTGCCGATGTGGCGGCAGCAGGCCGAGTCGTTGCCCGCGACCTCTCCGCTACGTCCGCTGGCCGCGGCGGAGGCGCGCCGGCTGGAGCGGGAGTTCGGGATACGGGCTATCCCGTAGCGAGCAAAAAGTCGGCCAAGAAGTTGTGTGCTGGTGCCCTATGCAACGTGGTTGCAACGTTCACGTTCCTAGCCTGCCTGCTGACCCGTCGAACGGCGGGTGTCACCAGTCCCTGGAGGTTAGGTGCGATGACGGTCTACTCACCCCCCGGCAGCGCGGACAGCCCGGTTACCGTCCGGAGCCGCTACGACAACTTCGTCGGTGGGGAGTGGACTCCGCCGACCAAGGGCGGCTACTTCGAGAATCCGTCGCCGGTCACCGGAAAGTCGTTCACCGAGATCGCCCGCAGCACCGCAGAGGACGTCGACCATGCGCTGGACGCAGCCCATGGCGCCAAGCGCGCCTGGGGACGCACCTCGGTCGCGGAGCGGGCCAACATCCTCAACAAGATCGCCGACCGGATCGAGGACAACCTCGAGATGCTCGCGATCGCCGAGTGCTGGGAGAACGGCAAGCCGATCCGCGAGACGCTCGCCGCGGACCTGCCCCTCGCGGTCGACCACTTCCGCTACTTCGCCGGCGCCATCCGCGCGCAGGAGGGCGGGATCTCCGAGATAGATGCCGACACCGTGGCCTATCACCTGCACGAGCCGCTCGGGGTCGTCGGCCAGATCATCCCGTGGAACTTCCCGCTGCTGATGGCCACCTGGAAGCTCGCGCCGGCTCTCGCTGCGGGCAACTGCGTCGTGCTCAAGCCTGCGGAGCAGACGCCGTGGTCGATCCTGAAGCTGATGGAACTCGTCGGCGACCTGCTTCCCGCCGGCGTACTCAACGTGGTCAACGGCTTCGGCGTCGAGGCGGGCAGGCCGCTGGCGTCGTCAAGTCGCATCGCCAAGATCGCGTTCACCGGTGAGACGACGACCGGCCGCCTGATCATGCAGTACGCGTCGCAGAACCTCATCCCGGTGACGCTCGAGCTCGGCGGCAAGAGCCCCAACATCTTCTTCGAGGACGTCGCCGCGGCGAAGGACGCGTTCTACAACAAGGCCCTCGAGGGCTTCGCGATGTTCGCGCTCAACCAGGGCGAGGTCTGCACCTGCCCGTCCCGGGCCCTGATCCAGTCGTCGATCTACGACGGCTTCCTGGGCGACGCCATCAGCCGGGTCAATGCGATCAAGCAGGGCAACCCGCTCGACTCGGAGACGACGGTCGGGGCACAGGCCTCCAACGACCAGCTCGAGAAGATCCTGTCCTACCTCGACATCGGCAAACAGGAGGGCGCGAAGGTCCTCACCGGCGGCAACCGGGCCGAGCTCGGCGGCGACCTGGCCGGCGGCTACTACGTCCAGCCGACGGTCTTCGAAGGACACAACGGGATGCGGATCTTCCAGGAGGAGATCTTCGGCCCGGTGGTGTCGGTGACGAAGTTCGACGACGAGGACGACGCCCTCAAGATCGCCAACGACACGCTCTACGGCCTCGGTGCCGGTGTCTGGTCGCGGGACGGTGCGCGGGCCTACCGGGCCGGCCGGGAGATCCAGGCCGGCCGCGTGTGGACCAACTGCTTCCACCAGTACCCGGCGCACGCCGCCTTCGGTGGCTACAAGCAGTCCGGTGTCGGGCGCGAGAACCACAAGATGATGCTCGACCACTACCAGAACACCAAGAACCTGCTGGTTTCTTACTCGCCCGACGCTCTCGGATTCTTCTAGACCGATGACCGAATCCGCGATGGGACCGGAGTCCCGGGTCGGTGTGACCGGTGAGGCGGCGGACCTGCTCCGCCGCCTCACCGAACAGCACGGCCCACTGATGTTCCACCAGTCCGGCGGCTGCTGCGACGGCTCGTCACCGATGTGCTTCCCCGACGGGGACTTCATCACCAGCGACGGCGACGTGCATCTCGGCACCATCGACGTCGGCCTCGACCGGGAGATCCCGGTCTGGATGTCGGTCAGCCAGTACGAGTACTGGAAGCACACCCACCTGACCATCGACGTGGTGCCCGGCCGCGGTGCCGGGTTCTCGGTCGAGGCTCCGGAGGGCGTGCGGTTCCTGATCAGGTCCCGGCTGCTCACCGACGCCGAATCCCAGGCCTTCGGAGTGACCTGAGACATTCCCGACCGGGAAAGTCTGGTTTAGCCTTGACATGACCTGCACAAGTGGTTAATCGTCTAACCGTGTCCGTCAAGGTAATCGATTAACTGATGGCGACCGCCGCCAGGCCGCCGACGCAGCGCGACGTCGCAGATCGTGCCGAGGTCTCGACCGCGACCGTGTCCTACGTGCTCACCGGTCGCGACCGACCGGTGAAGGAGGAGACGGTCCGCCGGGTGCTCGACGCCGCCCGGCAGCTCGGCTACCAGCGCAACCACTCCGCCCGCAGCCTCCGTCGGCAGCGCACCGAGTTGGTGTGCGTGGTCTATCGACCGCCCGGCAACCCCTGGGTCGAGTTGCTCACCGAGCAGTTGCACGCCTCGGCCGTACGCCGCGGCTACGGCGTGATCGGACTGCCCATCGCGCCGGACGACCGGGCCGATACGGCGTTGCGGGTGCTGCGGGAGCACTACGTCGACGGCGCGATCCTGACGCCTGGATATTGCATCTCCGCCACCGAGGTACGACGGCTCGCCCGGGGCGGGCTCGGGTTGGTGGTCTTCGACGATCGGATCGCTCCGCAGCGCTTCGACGCCGTCCGGCTGCAGCAGGCCTTGGCATGTCAGGACGTCGTACGGCATCTGGTGACGAGCGGGCGCCGGCGGATCGCCTACATCGCCCACGAGGACGAGCTTCGCGGGAGCGGCCCCGCCGTCGTCTACCGGGCGTACCAGCAGGCGCTCGTCGACCTCGGGCTGCCGTGGGACGAATCGCTGGTCATTGCCGGCGCCGACTCCCGCGCCGAGGCCTACACCGGAGCGACCCGGTTGCTCGAATCCGTCGACCCGCCCGACGCGATCTTCTCCGGCTCGGACCGCGGCGCGATCGACGCGATCTGGGCAGCCCGGGACCTGGGCTGGTCGGTTCCCGGCGACGTCTCGATCGCAGGGGCCGGCAACATCCCCGAGGGGGAGGTGGTCCGGCCGGCCCTCACCACCGCGGGGTTCCCCGGGACCGACTTCTCGAGCGTCGTCGAACGGCTCTGGGCGCGCATCGAAGACCCGACCCACCGCGGCACCGAGCTCGATCAACCCTGGGAACTCATCGTCCGCACGTCGACCTGAGTCCCCGTACTCCGAGTCCGAGGAGGGCATCGTCATGCCTGGAAGAACAGCGACGTCCCAGTACTCACGTCGCGACCTGTTGCGGATCGGTGGGTCCGTCGCGGCGGTCGGCGCCGCCGCGCCCGTGCTCGCCAGTTGCTCCCGAGCGCCGAGCACCTCGTCGAGCGGCGGGGGGAGCAAGACCTTCACGATGTATTGGAACTCCGGCCACGCCTACGACACCTACAACAACGTCGTGTCGAAGTTCGAGAAAGACCATGGGGTCACCGTCAACTGGCAGAAGTTCCAGTGGCCGGACCTGCAGACGAAGCTGCAGGCGGACATCTCGGCGGGCACCCCGCCGGACCTCGTCGAGCAACCGGGCGGCGACACCGCGATTCCGCTGGCGCTCACCGGCGACCTGATGCCGCTGGACGCTCACATCGCCAAGGACGGTGCCGCGATGGGCTTTCCCGGCGACTGGCAGAACGCGTCGGTGATGCCCTGGCAGCACGCCGGGAATACCTACGGCGTGCAGATCCACCTGACCTGCAGCCAGCTCTACTACAACAAGAAGATGCTGGCCGCGGCCGGCGTGAAGCCACCGGCGACCTGGGACGACCTGCTCGCGGTGGGAAAGAAACTCACCTCCGGGCACCGGTATGCGATCGCCCTGAACCAGGATCCCGGCTACAGCGTCCCCTGGCTGCAGCAGAACGGGGTCTCGGAGTACGACGACGCGACCAAGCAGCTGCTCACGCCGCATCCTGCGACGATCGAGGCGCTGCAGTTCCAGCACGACCTCATCTACAAGTACAAGTACTCACCGGCGCCGGTTCCCAGCTCGGACTATTCGGGGCCGCAGAAACTGCTCTCGGCCCAGCGTGCCGCCATGATCATCACCGGACCGTGGGACATTCTCCCGATCCGGCAGGCCGGGGGTGTCGATCTCGGGATTGCGCCTCCGCTGATGCACAAGGAGCGCAAGACGATCCTCGCCGGCAGCGGACTGATCATCCCCGCCAAGGCGAAGAACCGCGACCTCGCGTGGGATCTCATCAAGCGGTTGACGACGCTCGAGGTCGAGCTTGCGGTGACCAAGGAGGCCGGCCAGACTATGCCGCGCAAGTCCTGGACGACGCAGGCGCCGGTGAAGGGCGACCCGCTCATCGGTGCGGTGGCGCAGGCGCTTCCCTCCGGCGCCGACTGGGGCCAGAAGCTGGCCGCAACCGGCAAGGGCCCGCAGGTCGACGACGCCTACCAGACGCTGTACCAGTCGGTCGCGATCAGCGGTAAGACGCCGCAGGGACCGATGTCCGACTTCCTCGCGACGGCCGACAAGGTCGTGCGCTAGGTGGCGCTTCCATGACGACCTTTTCCTTGTCCAGCGGCCGGCGTCGCGGCAGGCTCCGCCGGCGCCGGGCGATGACCGCCTACCTGTTCCTCGCCTTCCCGGTGATCTTCTTCGGGCTGCTGTTCTTCTATCCACTCATCCAGGAGCTGATCACCGGCTTCTACACCGGCCCGCAGGCTGACCGGTTCGTCGGCTTCGGCAACTTCAGCAAGGCTGTGGGCGACCCTGCGGTCCGGCACGCCTTCGTGACGACCGTCGAGTACGCCGTCGGCGTACTGATCTTCAGCATCGTGATCGGGCTGCTCCTCGCCACGATCCTCAACCAGCACATCCGTGGACGGGCCGTTTTCCGCGGGATCCTGCTCGTGCCCTACCTCACCTCGATCGCGATCGTCGGTCTGCTCTGGCGCAACATCCTCGATCCGCAGGTCGGCGTCCTGAATCGGGTGCTCAGCTCGCTGCACCTGCCGCAGCAGACGTGGCTCGACACCCACCCGCTCGGGACGCTGGTGCTTATCGCTGTCTGGCAGCAGATCGGCTACACCACGCTGCTGTTCGTCGCCGGCATGCAGGGGATTCCGGAGACCTACTACGAGGCCTCCCGGGTCGACGGTGCCTCGGCGTGGCAGCGGTTCCGGTCAGTCACGCTCCCGCTCCTGGTGCCGACGACGCTTTTCGTCTCGGTGATCGGCGTCATCACGTCGCTGCAGGAGTTCGCACTCCCGTTCCTGGTCACCAACGGCGGTCCGGGAGCGGCGACCGATCTCTACGTCTTCCGGATCTACAACGTCGCGTTCAAGTTCCGCGACTTCGGCTACTCCTCCGCACTGTCCTATCTCATGCTGCTGGTCATCCTGGTGCTGTCCGTGATCCAGCTCCGCATCGGAAGGCGTGATTACGGTGAATAGGAGACCTGCGCGGTCGATGCGGTCGCCGATCGCCGCCGAACGACTGTTCCCCGGCGACCGGATCGTCGCCTACACGATCCTCGTCATCTGCGCGGGGGCGACCGTCGTACCGCTGCTCTACATGGTGTCGTTGTCGCTGCAGTCCAACGCCGACATCTTCGCGGGCAACCCCGTCCTATGGCCGAAGGTCCTGCATTTCGGCAACTACCTGACGCTGTTCCAGAGGGCGCCGATCGGACGGTTCCTCCTCAACAGCTTCATCATGGCCGGCGTCATCACACTCGCCCATCTGGTGATCGATCCGCTTGCCGGGTATGCGTTCGCGAAGTTCGAGTTCCCGTTCAAGCGGACGATCTTCGTTATTGTGCTCTCCACCCTGATGGTGCCGTTCTTCGTCCGGATGATCCCCATCTACGTGATCTTCTCGCAGCTGGGCTGGACCAACAGCTATCAGGGCCTGATCGTTCCGTTCCTGTCCGACGCCTTCGGCATCTTCCTGATGCGGCAGTTCATCCAGCCGCTGCCCGACGCGCTCATCGACGCGGCGCGGGTCGACGGTGCGTCGGAGCTCAGGATCTACGCCCGGATCATCCTGCCGCAGGCCAAGCCGGCGTTGGCCGTGCTCGGCCTCTTCACCTTCGTCTTCCAGTGGAACAACTTCCTCTGGCCGTTGATCATCACGTCGAGCACCACCATGCGGACACTGCCGGTCGGGCTCACGCTGTTCAATCAGGAATACTTCACGCAATGGAACCTGACCTCAGCCGGATCGGTCGTGCTCTTCGCGCCGACCGCAGTCTTGTTCTTTGTCGCACAGCGCTACCTCGTCCGAGGCATCGCGCTGACCGGACTCAAATGAATCGCGGAAATGAGGTCAGGTGAGTCAGTCCCAACCCAACGTCGTCGTCTTCTTCACCGATCAGCAGAGGTTCGACTCCACCGGGGTGCACGGCAACCCGCTGGATCTGACGCCGAACTTCGACCGGATGGCTTCCGAGGGCACCTTCTGCGGAAGTGCCTTCACCTGCCAGCCGGTGTGCGCCCCGGCCCGGTCCGCGCTGCAGACGGGGATGTACGCGACGGAGACCGGTGTCTACCGCAACGGCATTCCGTTGCCCGAGGACGCCCCGACGCTGGCCCGGGCGTTCGGCGCGTGCGGGTACGACACGGCGTACGTCGGCAAGTGGCATCTAGCCGCGACCGGCTCCGAACCGGTGCCCGAGCGGCTCCGTGGCGGCTACGACCACTGGCTTGCGGCCGATGTCGTCGAGTTCATCTCCGACGCCTACGACGCGCACCTCTACGACGGTGACGGGCAGCTCCGCAAGCTGCCGGGCTACCGGGCGGACGCCACGGTCGACGCCGCCATCGACTATCTCGCGACACCGCACGAGCGGCCGTTTCTCCTCTTCGTCTCGCTGATCGAGCCCCACCACCAGAACAGCCGGGACGACTACCCGGCGCCGACGGGCTACGCCGAGCGGTACGCCGGGCGCTGGACTCCGCCGGACCTGGCGGCGTTGGGTGGCACGGCGCCGCAGCATCTCGGTGGGTACTGGGGGATGGTGCGCCGGGTCGACGAAGCGTTCGGCCGGCTCCGCGACGCCATAGAGAGCCTGGGGCAGCTGGACAACACCGTGATCGCCTATGCGACCGATCACGGCTGCCACTTCAAGACCCGCAACAACGAATACAAGCGATCGGCCCATGAGGCCTCGATCCGGATTCCCATGGCGCTCACCGGTCCCGGATTCGACGGCGGCGGACGCATCCGCGAACTCATCAGCCTCGTCGACCTGCCGCCGACCCTCCTCGATGCGGCAGGCATCGACGTACCGAAGCAGATGCAGGGCCGGTCGATCCTGCCGCTCGTTCGCCACGACGCGATCGACTGGCCGGAGGAGGTGCTGATCCAGATCAGTGAGTCGCACGTCGGCCGGGCCATTCGCACCGACCGGTGGAAGTACGCCGTCGCCGCACCGGACGCGCACGGCTGGAACGACGCTGGGTCCCACGACTACGTCGAGACCGAGCTCTATGACATCGTCTCCGATCCCTACGAGCTGACCAACCTTGCCGGGCTGGAGAGCCACCGCGACACCGCCGCCGCTCTGCGCGACCGGCTCGCACAACGGATGGTCGACGCGGGGGAGGA
>DASXJE010000311.1 GCA_036497565.1 Mycobacteriales bacterium | reverse complement strand
GTCGTTGGGCCGAGGACGGGACGTTCAACGCGCCGAATCCGCAGGGCCCGCTGGCCGACGGATTCGACCGGGTAGCGATCCGGCCGCACGCCTACATCATGGACATGTTTCCGTACCCGTCCGGGGCGGGCCTGCACGTCGGCCACCCGCTCGGTTACATCGGCACCGATGTCTACGCCCGCTTCCAGCGGATGGACGGGCACAACGTCCTGCACACCATGGGTTTCGACGCGTTCGGGCTGCCGGCCGAGCAGTACGCCGTCCAGACCGGGCAGCATCCCCGGGTGACGACCGAGGCCAACATCGAGATCTTCCGCCAGCAGTTACGCCGGCTGGGGATGGACCACGACCGGCGGCGGTCGGTCTCGACGATCGATCCGGGCTTCTACCGGTGGACCCAGTGGATCTTCCTACAGATCTTCGGGTCGTGGTACGACGTCGACGCCGATCGGGCCCGCCCGATCGAGGAACTGATCGCCGACTTCGACGACGGCAGCCGGGCGCCGGCGGCGGGCAGCAACCCGTTCGGCCGGCCGTGGGCTGAGCTGTCGGACAAGGAGCGCGACCAGGTCGTCGACGCCCACCGCCTGGCGTTCGTGCACGAGTCGCCGGTCAACTGGTGTCCGGGCCTGGGCACGGTGCTGTCCAACGAGGAGGTCACCTCGGACGGCCGGTCCGAACGCGGAAACTTCCCGGTGTTCCGCCGCCCGCTGCGGCAGTGGATGCTGCGCATCACGGCGTACGCCGACCGGCTGATCGCCGACCTGGACGGGATCGACTGGCCCGAGTCGATCAAGCTGATGCAACGCAACTGGATCGGCCGGTCGACCGGTGCCACTGTGGGCTTCCCCACCGAGGCCGACCCGATCGAGGTCTTCACCACGCGGCCGGACACGCTGTTCGGCGCGACGTACATGGTGCTGGCGCCCGAGCACCCGCTGGTCGACCGCCTGACGCCGGACAGTTGGCCCGAGGGGACGCCGCAGGCGTGGACCGGCGGTGCGGCAACTCCCGCCGAGGCGGTCGCCACCTACCGGAGCGCCGCGAGTCGCCGCTCGGAGATGGAACGGCAGACCGAGGGGCGGCAGAAGACCGGCGTCTTCACCGGCTCGTTCGCGACCAATCCCGTGACCGGCGACCGGATTCCGGTCTTCGTCGCCGACTACGTCCTGATGGGCTACGGCACCGGCGCGATCATGGCCGTCCCGGGGCAGGACGAGCGCGACTGGGAGTTCGCGTCGGTCTTCGGGCTGCCGATCGTCCGGACGGTCGCGCCGCCGGAGGGCTGGGAGGGCGAGGCCTACACCGGCGAGGGTCCGGCGATCAACTCACCGGCGATCGACTCGTCGGTCGACGGCGTTCCGGACCTGAACGGCCTGGCGGTCGACGACGCGAAGGAACGCATCATCGCGTGGCTGGAGGAACGCGGCCACGGTCGCGGCGCGATCACCTACAAGCTGCGGGACTGGCTGTTTTCCCGGCAGCGCTACTGGGGTGAGCCGTTCCCGATCGTCTACGACGAGGACGGCCTGCCGCACGCCGTACCGGATTCGATGCTGCCGGTCACCCTGCCCGAGGTCGACGACTACTCGCCGAAGACCTTCGCCGACGACGACGAGACCAGCACACCGGAGGCGCCGCTGTCGCGGGCGAAGGAATGGGTCGAGGTTGAGCTGGATCTGGGCGACGGCCCGCGCATCTACCGGCGCGACACCAACACCATGCCCAACTGGGCGGGTTCCTGCTGGTACGAACTGCGTTACCTGGACCCCGACGACACCGAGCGGCTGGTCGATCCGGCGCTGGAGCGCTATTGGATGGGCGGGCGTTCGCCCGGTGATCCCGGCGGCGTGGATCTGTACGTCGGCGGTGCCGAGCATGCGGTGCTGCACCTGCTGTACGCCCGCTTCTGGCACAAGGTGCTCTTCGACCTGGGCCACGTGTCCTCGAGCGAACCGTTCCACCGGCTGGTCAACCAGGGCATGGTGCAACTGCCGGCGTACGCCGACGAGCGCGGGTTCTACGTCGAGGCGTCCGAGGTCGTCGACCGCAACGGCGAGCTGACCTACGAAGGGCGGCCGGTCCGGCGGGAATTCGGCAAGATCGGCAAGAGCCTGAAGAACGTGGTCACGCCCGACGGGATCATCGAGCAGTACGGCGCGGACACGTTCCGGCTGTATGAGATGTTCACCGGCCCCCTGGATCAGAGCCGGCCGTGGGACGCCAAGGCGGTCTCCGGCATGTACCGCCTGCTGCAGCGGGTCTGGCGGAACCTGATCGACGAGGAGACCGGCGACCTACGGGTGAGCGACGACCGCGTCGGCGACGACACCCGCCGGATCCTGCACAAGACGATCGCCGCGGTTCGCGACGGGATGCAGACGCTGCGGTTCAACACGTCGATCGCCCGGGTGACGGAGCTGTCCAACCATCTGACGCAGAAGTACCCGTCCGGGCCGGTGCCGCGCGAGGTGGCCGAGCCGATGGTGCTGCTGCTGGCCCCGCTGGCGCCACACATCGCCGAGGAGCTGTGGTCGCGGCTGGGACACGCGCAATCGCTTGCCTGGCAGGCGTTTCCGGAGGCCGACGCGCAGTGGTTGGTCGAGGACACGGTGGAGATCGCCGTCCAGGTCAACGGGAAGGTCCGTGCCACGGTGCAGATCCCGGGCGACGCCGACCGTGCGGCGATGGAGTCGGCGGCCCGCTCCGACGAGCGGATCGCCCACCATCTGCAGGATGCGACGCTGCGCAAGGTGATCGTCGTACCCGGCCGGCTGGTCAACTTCGTCGTCGGCTGACGGACTACTCCTCGGCGGGACCGCCGATGCAGAACTCGTTGCCGTCGGGGTCGTGCATGGTCCGCCACCGCGTCCCGTACTCCACCTTCTCGTAGAGCGTGGTGGCGCCCAGCTCTTCGAGCCGGGCGACCTCGCGGTCGACGTCGCCGTCGGTCGGCCGCAGGTCGAGATGGCAGCGGTTCTTCGCCTGCTTGGCTTCGGGGACCGCGAGGAAGAGCAGCCGGTGCGCGGTGTCGCCGCTCGGATCGGCGACCATCGCCATGGCCGGGCTGGCTCCATGCTGCACGGGCCAGTCGAATACGGCGGCCCAGAAGCCGGCCAGCCGGGCGGCGTCGACGCTGTCGAAGGTGATGAGGCCGAGCTGTGACGTCATCGGTGCACCGTAGCGCCTCGGAACGCCCCTCAGGGGCACCGCTCGGGCTGGCCGAACTGCAGCCTGCTGCTGACCTGGTAGGTGCCCGGAGTGGTCACCTTCAGCACGCTCCAATGGCTGCCCGGTTCGATGCACGCCCCGGCATGGTCGACCGTCAGCCAGCGGCTGAACCGCACCCGAAGGTTGATCAGGCCAGGGCGGCCGACCGAGACGGTGACCCCGGTCTGGGTGGCCGCGCGCAACTTGGCCGGCGGGTCGACCATGCCCGGAGCGCCGAGCACGGAGTAGAGCGTCCAGTGCTGGTCGTGCCAGAGCGGGTGCAGGAAGCCGGGGCGGCCGCGGATCACCGCCGCCTCCGAGGTGCCGACCCACGACGGGGTGGCGTCGGAGAGCGCGACGTAGCTGACGCCGTTGATGTCGAGCCAGTGCCGGTAGGCGTCGGCGCTCACCGGGCCGTCGAAGAACAGCGGGTCGCGGTCGATGTCGATCTGCCGCAGCCAGCCGCGCCCGATGGGTACCTGCGCGGCGACGTAGTCGGCCTCCCAGTAGTCGCGGGTGGGTGGTATCTCGACGCGTCCCGCCGGCGGGAGCCGGTCGAGTTCGGTGAGCAGAGGTGTGTAGTACGCCGCGCTCGCGGTCGGGTTGCCGTCGTCGCGCAGATCCCCGGTCATCACCGGCGGCTGCCACCACACCAGCAGCGCCCCGATGACGGCGATGACGACGAGGCGTCCCCGCGCGAGAGCCACGATGAGCGGTACGGCGAACATCACGGCGAGCCGGATCGCGTTGAGCCCGACCGGAGTGTGGATCGCGAAGGCGGCGAGCACGCCGACCGCCGACAGCGCCGCGCCCACCCGGACCACACGATGCGGGACCAGAAGCAGGACCACGAGGCTCAGCACCACCGCGTGCACCGCGTCGGCCCGGCTGATGTTCATCCAGCCGCCCTCGCCGAACAGCCCGCTGACGACCAGGATCGGCAGTACGGCGCTGATCCCGAGCACGAGTCCTTCGCGTCGACGGCCGGTGAGCAGCAGCGTAGCGCCGGCCAGCCCGACGAAGAGTCCGGCGACCGGACTGGTCGACGAGGCGAGCAACGTGGCGATCGACGCGAGGATGAGGCGGCGTCGCGGGTTGCGGTCGGTCAGCGCCAGGATGCCGGCCAGCCCGAAGGCGAGGCCGAGCGCGTAGGTGATGCGGCCGCTCGCGAGGTTCGCGGTGATGCACACCGCTCCGACGACACCGCCGAGGACCGGCCGGCGCGCGCCGGTGCGGGCGAGGATTGCGGCAAAGGCCATCGCCGCACCGACCGCGGCGAGCGCACCGGTCAGCCGGACCCCGATCGTCGCCATCACCGCGGGCGACACCAGGCTGTAGCCGAACTGGTTCGTTCCGCCGTACCACCCGAAGTCGATCGGCCGCAGCCCGTGGCGGGCGAAGAACTGTGCGCGCTCGACCTGCGCCGACAGATCGGTGCCCATCAGCGGCAGCACCAGCCACACGATCACCAGAGCCACGGCGACCACGGTCGCGGCGCCGACCGCCCGGACCGCGTGCTTCTGCCGGAGCATTCGCCAGGCGTCCGCCCCGCCGGCCGCCGGCTGCGGCGGGAGCCGGGTCGGTGCAGTCGGCTGTCCTGGTCCCGCCCTGGTCACGTGTCAATCCAACCATCCACAGGAATGCGGGTCGTCCACAGATCGACGTCGGCACGCCGATCGGCCGGGTTCGCGACCTAGCGTCGGTCGCGTGGTCTTCCGGATGCCGCGCACACGATCGGCCCGCAGACAGACCGCGGCCGCGACAGATCGGTTGTCGGCGATCCGGCCGGCCGGCTGGGTCCCGTACGCCGACCCGGCTCCATCGGCCGGGGAGCCGGCGGCCGCGCAACGCCGGCCGCGGCACGCGGTCGACGGCCGACGGGCGGAGAAAGGTGTCGATGTGGACGACAGGGTCGTCGAGGGGGATGCTCCGGCCGATGGTGCCGACGGTGCCGATGGTGACGGCACCGGATCGGAATCCGTCGCCGGTGCCGACGACGGCGCCGGTCGGGTCGTCGGACGTCATCGCGATGCCGGTGACCCCCGCCCGGCGGGTGCGGTCGCCCGGTGGTTGCCGGAGACGCTCCGACGGGCCCGGATGGACCCCGGTCGACCCGGTGCCCGCACCGTCGTCGCCGTCGCGCTGCTCGCCGCGCTCGTGGCGGGAGTGCTCGTCTGGCGCGCCCGGCCGGTCGCCCAGCCGGTCGGCGTGGTGGCGGTCGACGCCACGTCCCGGGCGAGTGCGGCCCCCGGCGGACCGGCCGGTGCGGATGCCGTGACCCCCGGCGATCCCGCCGGCTCGGACCTCGCCTCGGCAGCCGCCGGCGGCGCCGCCCCGCAACCCCCCGGCGGGGCGGTGCCGACCGGCCCGACGAGCCCCTCGGTGGTGGTCGTCGCCGTGGCCGGCAAGGTACGCCGGCCCGGATTGGTCCGGTTGCCCGCCGGAGACCGGGTGGCCGACGCGATCGCCGCAGCAGGCGGGGTGCTGCCCGGCGCCGACATCGGGCTGCTCAACGTCGCGAGCCGGCTCTCCGACGGCGAGCAGGTGCTGGTCGCAGTCCCCGGCGCCACGCCCGACCCGGTTTCGACGGCGCCCGCCGCGGCCGGCGCCGGTGTGACCGCCGCCCCGGACGCTCCGGTCAACCTCAACACCGCGACCGTGGATCAACTCGACGCGCTGCCCGGGGTCGGCCCGGTCACCGCAGCGAAGATCCTCGACTACCGGACGGCGCACGGGCCGTTCCGCAGCATCGACCAGCTCCGGGACGTCGGCGGGATCGGCGACGTCAAGTTCGCCGCTCTCGAGAGCAAGGTGACGGTGTGAAACCGGCCGCTACGGCGGTCGACCTCCGGCTCGTCCCCGCCGCGCTGGCCGGCTGGCTGATCACCTGGCTCGGGCTCACGGTGTCGCCCGCCGTCTCGTTCTGGCTGGCCGCGGCGGCCGGGGCGGGCACGGTCGCCGCGTTCGTCGCGCCGTGGCGGGGCGGACCGGCACTCGCGCTCGCCCTTGGCTGCATCGCCGCGGCCGCCGTCGCGGTCGGGGTGCGGGTCGCCGCCCGCGACGCGTCACCTCTGGTCGGGCTCGCCCGCGACCGGCAGGACGCCCGGTTGCGGGTCGTCGTGGCCGAGGATCCGCAGCCGATCGCCGGCGGGCCCGGCGGCCAGCGCCGGGTCGCGCTGGCCACGCGGGTCAGCGAGGCGCGTGCCGGGGAGCGGAGCTGGCGGTTATCCGGTCGGGTGCTCGTCCTGGCGCCCGCAGCCGGGTGGGGCAGGCTGCTCCCGAGCCAGCACGTCACCGTCGAGGGCCGGCTCCTTCCTCCGCTGGCTGGCGACCTGACGGTGGCGGCCATCTCCGCCCGCGGGCCGCCGCACGACGTCGGACCCCCGTCGCTGGTGCAGCGGGCGGCCGAGCGGCTTCGGGCCGGGTTGCGCCGGGCTGCTCAGCGCCTGCCCGACGGTCCGCGCGGCCTGCTGCCCGGACTCGTGGTCGGCGACGTGTCGCGGCTCGACCCGTCCCTCGAGGCCGACTTCCGGACCACCGGGCTCACCCATCTCGTCGCGGTCTCCGGCGCCAACTGCGCGATCGTCGCCGGCGCGGTGCTGGTTCTGCTCCGCGCGGTGCGGATCGGGCCACGGACGTCCGCGGTCGCCGCCGGACTCGCACTGCTCGGGTTCGTCGTCCTCGCCCGACCGTCGCCGAGCGTCCTGCGGGCGGCGGCCATGGGTGGCCTCGCGCTGGTCGCGCTGGCGACCGGACGGACCCGGGCCGGGTTGCCGGCGCTCGCGGCCACGGTGCTCGGTCTGGTGCTCGTGTCACCGGATCTGGCGCGGTCGGCCGGCTTCGCGATGTCGGTGGTCGCCACCGGCGCTCTGCTGCTGGTGGCGCCGGTGTGGTCGGCCGCACTCGTCGCGCGCGGCGTACCACCGCTGGCGGCGCAGGCACTGGCCGTCCCGGCGGCCGCCCACCTGGCGACCGCGCCGCTCATCGCGGCGGTGAGCGGGCGGGTCAGCCTGGTCGCGATCCCGGCCAACCTGCTGGCCGCACCGGCGGTGGCTCCGGCGACCGTCCTCGGCGTACTCGCGGCGGTCGCGGCTCCGCTCTCCGGCGCTGTCGCCGGTGCCCTGGCCTGGCTCGCGGGGTGGCCGGTCCGGTGGATCGTCGGCGTCGCGGAGCACGGCGCGGGCGTCCCGGACGCGGCGTTGGGCTGGCCTGCCGGCGCCCGCGGCGCCGTGCTGCTCGCCCTGCTGCTCTACGGCGGTGCCCTGCTCGCCCGGTCCCGGTCGGCGCGGCGGGCGGCATTGGCGGCCACGCTCGGCGCGGCGCTGATCGCGGTCCCCGTGCGGGTCGTCGCTCCTGGCTGGCCGCCCCCGGGCTGGCTGTTCGTCGCCTGCGACGTGGGGCAGGGCGACGGGTTGGTGCTCCATGCCGGTCCCGGCGCGGCCGTCGTCGTCGACACCGGGCCGGATCCGGCACTGGCCGACGGGTGCCTGCGCCGGTTGCATGTCGACCGGATCCCGTTGCTGGTGATCACCCACCTGCATGCCGACCACGTCGGCGGCCTGTCCGGAGCGCTGCGCGGGCGGCGACTGGGCGCGATCGTCACCGGCCCGCTCGACGAGCCGGCGCCGGCCTGGCACGACCTGCTCGGCGCGGCCGCGAGCCGCGGCGTGACGGTCGGGCAGCCCTCCGTCGGGCGGACGTGGCAGATCGGCGCGGTGCAATTGCAGGTGCTCGGCCCGGAGATCGCCTACCACGGCACGCGATCGGATCCGAACAACTCGTCGCTGGTGCTCCGGGCCCGTATCGGCGGCCACACCGTCCTGCTCGCCGGCGACGCCGAGATCGCCGCGCAGCGGGCACTGTTGCGCTCGGGTCTCGATCTGCGTGCCGACGTGCTCAAGGTGCCGCACCACGGATCGGCGTACTCCGACAGCGAGTTCCTCGCGGCGGTCCGTGCGCGGGTCGGCGTCATCTCGGTCGGCGCGGGCAACGACTACGGCCTGCCGGCCCGGGTCCTGCTGAGCGCCTTGGACGGGCTCGGCATGCGGGTGCTGCGCACCGACCGGGACGGCGACGTCGCGTTCTGCGTGCAGCAGGGCCGGCTGGTCGTCGTGACCCACACCCCTGCCGGACTGCCCCGGTGACCGGGTCTCCGCCCGGGCCGGACCGGCCCGGTGCCCGACGGCGCAGGTCGTCGGCGGCCCGTGCCACGATGGATCCGTGACCGCGCCCGCTCCGCCCCGGCTCCGTCTCGTCCTCGGTGACGAGGAGCTGCTGGTGGCCCGCGCGGTGGCCGAGACGATCGCGCAGGCCCGGGCCGCCGATCCCGGCTGCGACGTCCGCGACCTGCTCGGCAGCTCGATCGAGCCTGGTGACGTCTTCGACCTGCTCAGCCCGTCGCTCTTCGGGGAGAGCCGCGTGGTCGTCGTCGAACGTGCGCACGAGACGCGCTCCGACGCCCTCGCCGCACTCACCGGATATCTCGCCGACCCGGCCGACACGATCAGCCTCGTCGTCGTGCACCCGGGCGGGGCGCGCGGCAAGGCGTTGGTCGACTCGATGCGGGCCGCCGACGCCGATGTCGTGGAGTGCCGCCGGGTCACCCGCGCCGAGGAGCGGATCGACTTCGTCCGCGGGGAGATCGCCCGGGCCGGCGCCACCATCACGCCGTCGGCCGCCGCCGCGGTGCTCGACGCCGTCGGGGGCGACCTGCGGGAGCTCGCCGCCGCGTGCGCGCAACTGGTGTTCGACGCCGGCGGCCACATCGACGTCGAGGCGGTGGCGCGCTACCACCGCGGCCGGGCCGACGTCTCCGGCTTCTCGGTCGCCGACCGGGCCGTGGTCGGCGATGTCGGCGGGGCGCTCGAGACATTGCGCTGGGCGCTGTCGATCGGGGTCGCGCACGTCCTGGTCGCCGACGCGCTCGCCGATGGTGTTCGCACCATCGCCCGGGTGAGCTCGGCCGGCCGCGCCAACCCCTACGCGCTGGCCGGGACCCTGGGGCTGCCGCCGTGGAAGGTACGGCGCGCGCTGAGCCAGGCCAGGGGCTGGTCCGAGGGCGGGCTGACCCGTGCGCTCGGGGTGGTCGCCGACGCCAACGCCGACGTCAAGGGGGTCGCGGCCGACCCGTCCTACGCGCTCGAGCAGGCCATCCGCCGGATCGGCGCGGCCCGGCGCAGCCGCGCCTAGCCGTCCCGCTCAGTCGGACCAGCCAGGCGTCAGCTCGGAAGCCCCGGCTGTCGAAGGATCAGCACGACCGAAAAAACCAGCAGCACCGAACCGACGGTGATGAGCCCGTAGCGGACACCGTTCAGCCTGAACGAGCTGCCGATGCCCACCAGAAACAGCACGGCGGCAAGGAAAACCGTGATGCGCACATAGTTGTCGGCGACGAGCCCATCATGGTTGCCCGCCTCGAACTTCGCGGTCGCCGCCTTGTCGAACGCATTGGCCTTCTCCTGGGCCGCGAGCTTGTACTGCGGCATGTAGGTCGGGCCGGGCGGCGCATGCGGATTGTGCAGCGGGTCGGTCGCCAGCCACGCCTTGAAGGCGACCCGGAACCCGGGCCGGAAGCGGTTCTCCGCGACCGCTTCCTTCTGCGGGCTGTTCAGGGTGAACGCGGTGAACCACGCGTCGAAGGTCGAGGAGTCGAAGTTTCGGGTGGACAGCGCGCTCAGGTCTGCCCGGGTACCGAGGTTGCGCAGCGTGGAGGACTGAGCGATATCGACGCGCGATGCCGTGCCCCACCGTGCCGCTGAGTAGCCGGCCCAGGCCGCCGTGATCGTGACGACCGCGAGCAGCGCGGCCTCGCAGATCTGGATGACCCGGTGGTTGGCAGATCGATCGTGACCGTCTTTGCCCTCGGTCGACTGATTGTGCGCCTCGCCGTGTTCATGCAGCTTTTTACCGGATTCGATCGGGTTTAGTCCCTCTGCCATCTGCGCACCCCCCTCCGGCCGGTAGCACTGAAAAGTCAGTGGGGAACAGCCCTAGGAGAAAGCCGAGTCTCCATCGCCCGATGACAGCGCACCCGGATCTCACATGTCGCGTTCGGCGATGAGCCGCCCGGAGACGACGGCGTCGACCAGGGACCGGTGGTCGCGTTCGTTCTGGTCGGCGTACGCGGCGGCGAACAGCGCGATGGCCTTGTCGAAGACGTCGGAGCCGCCGAGGTAGGCGGCGATGGCGATCCGATCGCCGGAGCGGGCGTGCGCGCGGGCCAGCGTCCAGCCGCAGGCTTCGCCGTAGATCCGCATGCCGCGCGGTCTCAGAGACTCGATGGGCATGGTGTACTTCCAGTCCCGCAGCTGGCGGACGTAGTAGTCGTGGGGTTTGCCGTCCAGCCCGACGTCCATACGCTGCCAGCCCAGGAAGATATCGCTGGTCGCCTGCATCAGTCGCTGGCCCGCGACCACCCGCTGCCCTTGGTTGGCGAACCTGCCGGCGCCGACGAAGCGGCAGAGCACAGATTCTTCGGCTTCCTTGACCTGCAGGAAAAGCGGATCGGAGTGGTCGGCGCCGAGCATCAAGATGATCCAGCAGCGGGTCCCGACGCTGCCGACACCGACGACCTTGCGGGCCATGTCAGTGAACTCGTACTGCTCGAGCAGATGCCGCCGTTCGGATTCCAGCGTCCGCCGGTACTTGCCGATCAGGCCGGCCAGCTGCGCCTGGAACGCGGCCGCGTCCCGCGCCTCGGGCATCAGCTCATCGACCGGCACCAACAGCGGCGGGTCCGAGACGATCCGCGGCCGACCACCCGCGACGTGGCACAGCTTGGCCACTTCCTGCATGCTGTCCCTGGTCCGCGCCTTGGCAATGCTCTTGTCCCATATCTTGCGCTGCCGCGCCTTCATCTCCGGGTCGAACTCGGTCCGGAGCTCGTCCATGTCCGCGTCCGCGTACCAGACCTCCATATTGGTCATCCTGGCGAACGCGCGCATCGCCTGCCGGTAGTTGGCCACGGCGGCCATCACCACCGCGCGGCGGTCCCTGCCGCCGAACCCGTTCTCCCGCCCGGCGACTTCCAGGCTGGCGGCCAGCCGCTTGACGTCCCATTCCCACGGCCCGGGCGTTGTCTCGTCGAAGTCGTTGACGTCGAAGACAAGGCGGCGCTCCGCGGAGCCGAAGATGCCGAAGTTGGACAGGTGCGCGTCCCCGCACGCCTGCACGGCCAGCCCGGCAACCGGAGTGCTGTCCAGATCGCTGGCCATCGGCAGCGCCGCGCCGCGGAAGAAGGTGAACGGGGAGAGCATCATCCGGCCCCGGCGGACGGGCACCAGTTCCGGTAGCCGCGACTTCGCCTGATCCTCGAGCAGTCCCACCGGATCCGGCCGGTCCGGCCGCGGTTCGAAGAACGCATGAGTTTCCCGCGGGACCGCCGCCCGCGCTACTTTGCCCCGTGCGACACGCTCCGCCCGGCTCATCTGCTCCAGGCCCGACTCGAGGTGATAGTGAACCCGACGTCTGGGCGGGGCACCTGCCGTCGGAATACTCATCACCGGCTCCCCTCCGCGACCAGACCGTAACGCGGGAGGCCGCCCGCCTAACTCACCCCAAGAGGGTGATAGGACGCTCCCTTCCTATGGGTGGTGCTGGAAGTACTGGGCGAGGATGCCGCTGCGATAGGGAGTCGTGCCGATCGCCAGGCTGCCTGAGAAGGGGTAGTTGTAGGCGATGAGGACGACGAGGGAGAAGACAATCAGAAGGGCGATCGCGCCGGCGCCGACGGTGTGGAAGAAGGCGCTTCGCGAGCCGACGAGGCTGGTGTACCCGAGGATGACGACCGAGCCGAGCACAATAAGCCCGACTATCGGCGCGGACAGGCCCCCTTCCGCATCAGCGAGCCGGCTGCGGCGGGCGGAAAGGACGTCGTTCAGGCCTCCCACGGCGTCCTCGTAGAAGGCTGACCCTGCTGCGGTGGTCGGTTTCACCTGCTGCATGGCCCGGTAGAGGTTGTTGATCGCGGCCGCTGCGCGGGCGCTGCTGCCACCGTTGCGCAGTTGCGGCCACTCGTCGTCGACCACGGCTCGGACGTATTCTCCGCATGCTGCACTCACGGCTGCCCGGTCAGCCGGCGAGAAGGCCTGGCTGTCGCGGACGATCTGGGCGATGCCCCCGGCCTCCTGGCGCGAGGTCGCACCTGCGTCACCGTAGGCCTGGAACGTGATCACGACGACGAAGGCCAGCAACAGTCCGAAAAGGGTGGCAACGACGCCGAGCAGTTGGGACGAGACCTCGGCGTCGAAACCGTCTCTCGTGGCAGGGACGAATCGCCTGACCAGCCGGACACCCAGTAAAACAAGGCCGACGACCAAGACCACGACGATCGCGACCAGCACGCCGATCGGCACCGCGTTGACCAGCGACAGGAACATCCGGCAAGTTCCTCCCGACTCCGCTGCCCCGGCCGCCTGCCTAGCCGGCTTCAGCAGGGCTGGTCTGGAGCCGGTCGGCACGGGACGCGACCAGCCGCCGCGACTCCCACGAGGGTCAGACAATCACGCACAATCCAGCCGCCGCAGGAAGACGCCCCATTACCTCGCATCTCGGCAAGAGCCGGCCCGGCCCTCCGGCCGTCCGGGTCCTGCGGGCGGTCGGACAGCACCTGATCCCCGTGGGTAGCGCGGGACGCAGAACGGCGCCGCCCCCGGATGGGGGACGGCGCCGGTGGAGCGGATGTGCCTTACAGCGAGGCAGCCCGCTTGCCGATCGCGGACTTGCGGTTGGCCGCCTGGTTCTTGTGGATGACGCCCTTGCTGGCGGCCTTGTCGAGCATCTGGGCGGCCCGCCGCTCGGCGGTCCGGGCGGCGTCGGCGTCGCCGGCCGCCGCGGCCTCGTGGAAGCGGCGTACGGCGGTCCGCAACGAGGACTTGACCGACTTGTTGCGCAGCCGGTCCTTCTCGTTGGTCTTGATGCGCTTGATCTGGGACTTGATATTCGCCACGCGGCAGCCTCGGTCAGATGGTCTGGGATGGTCATGGCGCGCACACGTGCCGCGCCGAGGAGCAAGGATAGCAGCCGGCGGACGGGTCACCCAAAAGCGAGCGCTGCCCCAGATAGCCTACTTGTCCGGAACGCTGCGCTCGCCGGGACGGCCCGACGTCCGTGCGACCATGGTGGCGGACTCTCCGACCGACGAGATGGAACCCGTGACCTCCGCTGCGCAGACCGGGTCGCACACCGACCCGACCGTCATCCGGAACTTCTGCATCATCGCCCACATCGACCACGGCAAGTCGACGTTGGCCGATCGGATGCTCGACGTGACCGGCATCGTCGAGGCCCGCAACATGCGGGCGCAGTACCTCGACCGGATGGACATCGAGCGTGAGCGCGGCATCACGATCAAGGCGCAGAACGTGCGCCTGCCCTGGCGCGGACACGTGCTCGACCTCATCGACACGCCCGGCCACGTCGACTTCACCTACGAGGTGTCCCGCTCGCTGGCCGCCTGCGAGGGCGCCGTACTGCTCGTCGACGCGGCGCAGGGGATCGAGGCCCAGACCCTCGCCAACCTCTACCTGGCGCTCGAGAACGACCTGCACATCATCCCGGTGCTGAACAAGATCGACCTGCCGGCGGCCCAGCCGGACCGTTACGCCGACGAGCTCGCGCACATCATCGGCTGTCGGCCCGACGAGGTGCTCCGGGTGAGCGCGAAGACGGGTGAGGGCGTCGTCGAACTCCTCGACCAGATCGTGCGGGACGTGCCGGCGCCGACCGGCGACCCGGACGGGCCGCCCCGCGCGCTGATCTTCGACTCGATCTACGACATCTACCGCGGTGTCATCACCTACGTCCGGGTGGTCGACGGGCACATCGATGCCCGCCAGCGGGTCAAGATGATGGCCACCGCCGAGACGCACGAGTTGCTCGAGATCGGCGTGATCTCCCCGGAGCCGAAGGCCACCACGGAACTGTCGATGGGGGAGGTCGGCTACCTGATCACCGGCGTGAAGGACGTCCGGCACTCGCGGGTCGGCGACACCGTCACCGACGCGCGCAGTCCGGCCGAACACGCGCTGGGCGGCTACCGCGACCCGAAGCCGATGGTCTACTCCGGGCTCTATCCGCTGGACGGCTCGGACTACCCGCTGCTGCGCGACGCGCTCGACCGGCTGAAGCTCAACGACGCCGCCCTGGTCTACGAGCCGGAGTCCTCGACCGCGCTCGGCTTCGGTTACCGCTGCGGCTTCCTCGGCCTGCTGCACCTGGAGATCGTGCGGGAGCGGCTGGAGCGCGAGTTCGACCTCGAACTGATCTCGACAGCGCCCAACGTCGTCTATCGGGTCGTCCTCGAAGACGGCACCGAACGGGTCGTGACCAACCCGAGCGACTGGCCGGACGGCAAGATCGACACGGTGTACGAGCCGATGGTCACGTCGATGCTGATCGCGCCTAGTGAATACATCGGGGCGATCATGGAGCTGTGCCAGTCGCGCCGCGGGACCCTGCTGGGGATGGACTATCTGTCCGAGTCCCGGGTGGAGCTGCGCTACACGATGCCGCTCGGCGAGATCATCTTCGATTTCTTCGACACCCTGAAGTCGCGCACCCGCGGGTTCGCGTCGCTGGACTACGAGCCGGGCGGCGAGGCCCCGGCCGACCTGGTCAAGGTCGACATCCTGCTGCAGGGTGAGCCGGTCGACGCGTTCAGCGCGATCGTGCACCGGGACAAGGCCTACACCTACGGCGTACAGATGACGCAGAAGCTGCGCGAGCTGATCCCGCGCCAACAGTTCGAGGTTCCCATCCAGGCGGCGATCGGATCGCGGGTGATCGCGCGGGAGAACATCCGCGCGATGCGCAAGGACGTGCTCGCGAAGTGCTACGGCGGCGACATCACCCGCAAGCGCAAGCTGCTGGAGAAGCAGAAGGAGGGCAAGAAGCGGATGAAGGTCGTCGGCCGGGTCGAGGTGCCGCAGGAGGCGTTCATCGCGGCACTGTCCACCGCTGACAGCGCGGCCAAGCGATGAGGCCGCTCGCCCTCTTCGATCTCGACGACACGCTGTGCGACCGGGCCGACGCGTTCGCCCGGTGGGTCCGCGGTTTCTCCGCCGAGCACCAGGTGGATGACGGGGGGTCGGCGTATCTGCTCGACATCGACGAGTCGGGCCTGCGACCGCGGTCGCAGTTCTTCGCCATGGCCAGGGAGCGGCTCGGGCTGACGCCGACGGTGGCCGAGCTCACCGAGGCCTACACGCCGGCCTACGTCGCCGGCTACCGCTGCGATCCGGCGGTGCGCGACGCGCTGGCCGGGCTGAGGTCGGCCGGGTGGGCGGTCGGGATCGTGACCAACGGCGCGCCGTCGCAGCTGGACAAGATCACCGGCACCGGGCTCGACCGGATCGTCGACGGCTGGGCCATCTCCGAGGTCGAGGAGGTCGCCAAACCCAATCCGGAGATCTTCCGCCGGGCCGCACGGGCCTGCGGCGAACAGCTCGGAGTCGACACCTGGATGGTCGGCGACAACCCGGTGGCCGACATCGGCGGCGCCGTCCTCACCGGCCTGCGTTCGGTGTGGATCGACCTCGGCCGGGCCTGGGAGCAGCCGGCCTTCAAACCCGACCACACCTGCGACGGGCCGCTGGCCGCGATCGAACTCATCGCGGCCGGCGGCCCGTCGTCAGGGACTCGCGGGGTCTGACGCCGTCAGGCGCTGCCCACCGCCTCCGCCTCCGGCTCGGGCACCGGCATGGCGGTCGGCGTCTCGTCCTTCCCCGCCTTGACCAGCACGACGATGACGACGCAGGCCAGCCCGAGCAGGATCGCCCCGGCCGTGAACGCCACGTGGTAGCCGTGGATGAACGCCAGCGGCTTCTCCGCGGCGAGCTGCGACGGCGCGTGCACGTTGGCGACCAGGTAGCCCGTCACGGCGCTGGCGTAGAGCGTGTTGAGCAGCGCCGTGCCGAGGGAGCCACCGACCTGTTGCGTCGTGTTGAGCACCGCACTCGCGGCCCCCGCGTCGTGGTTGCCGACGCCGAGCAGCGCCAGGCTCGACAGCGGGACGAAGACCAGCGCCAGGCCGACCGACATCAGGATCTCGCCGGGCAGCACATGGGTCAGCCAGGACGAGGTGTCCGAGATGCCGAGGAAGGTCAGCAGACCCACCGTCGCCATGGCGGTGCCGATCACCATCAACGGCTTCGGACCGGTGCGCGGCAGGATGTTGGACACCAACCCCGCGGTGAAGATGATCCCGAGGCTGAACGGCAGGAACGCGAACCCGGTCTTCAGGGCGCTGTAGCCCAGGTTGATCTGGAAGTAGTAGGTCAGGAACAGGAACATCGCGAACAGCCCGGCCCCGACGAGCAGCGACGCGAGGAACGAGCCGCCTCGGTTGCGGTCGAGCACGATCCGCAACGGCAGCAACGGCTCGGCCGAGCGGGCCTCGACCACCACGAATCCGACCAGCATCACGACCGAGAGCGCCAGCAGCGCGACGGTCAGCGGGGCACCCCAGCCGACGCCGACCTTGGCCGCCTCGGTGAACCCGTAGATCAGTGCGAGCAGTCCTCCCGAGCCGAGCACGACGCCGGGGATGTCGTACTTCGTATTGCCCTGCGCCCGGCTCTCGCCGACGATCGCGACGGCCGCGATGGCGGTCGCGATGGCGATCGGCGTGTTGACCAGCAGGCACCACCGCCACGACGCGTATTCGGTGAGGACGCCGCCGAGGATCAGGCCGATCGCGGCGCCACCACCGGCGATCGCGCCGTAGACGCTGAACGCCCGGGCCCGCTCCTTGGCGTCGGTGAAGGTCACGGTGATCAGGGACAGGGCCGCGGGGGCGAGCAGCGCGGCGAAGGCACCCTGCAGCGCGCGGGCGCCGTAGAGCATGGGGGCGTTCTGCGCGATGCCGCCGAGCGCGGAGGCGACCGCGAAGCCGAGCAGCCCGATCACGAAGGTGCGCTTTCGTCCGACGTAGTCGGCGATCCGGCCGCCGAGCAGCAGTAACCCGCCGAAGGCGAGGGTGTAGGCCGTGACCACCCACTGCCGGTTGACGTCGGAGATCTGTAGGGCCTTCTGTGCCGACGGCAGCGCGATGGTCACGATCGAGGCGTCGAGCACCACCATGAGCTGCGCCACCGCGATGACGGCGAGCGCGAGCCAGCGGCGTGAGCCGGGCTCTGCGCCGGAGCGATGTCGACCGCCGGCGTTAGCGGCATCGATGTTGTTGGTCATTCCGAGGTCCTTGTCGTCGCAGGTGAGGTGTGTCCGGTGGACCGGGTGAGCAGGGGGAGCAACACGTCGTCGACGATGCGCACGGTGAACGCCTCGTCGCACGGCTGCTGGGAGACCAGGAGCCGCATGAACACCATTGCCGGCGCGACCTCGTGGAAGAGATCGCCGTCGGCGTCGGGCGGCAACTCGCCGCGTTCGATACATCGCCTCGTCCAGGCTCGGGAGGCGTCCTGCTTGCCGAGAATCATCTGTTCCCGGAGCAGGTCGGCCAGCTCCGGATCGGACCGCATGGCGACCAGCAGGCCGGCCATGAGCTCGACGTCCTCGTGGCAGATCGACGCCGTCATCGCCCGGACACCGGCCAGCAGATCGGAGCGGACGTCGCCGGTGTCGACGAGGACAGGGGTGTCGTGGTGGCGGGACCGCACCGCCTCCACGACCAGCGGTGCCTTGGAGTCCCACCGCCGGTAGATCGTGGCCTTGCTGACCCCGGCCCGGGCGGCGATGGCGTCCATCGACGTCTGGTCGTAGCCGACCTCGCCGACCAGCTCGAGTGCGGCAGCGAGGATCGCCTCGTCCCGGGAATGGTCCAGCGGACGACCGGGCCGGGGCGCCTGCTGGCCCGGGGCGTCGCCGCCCGACGAACGTGACGATCTGTTCAGCATGCCGACTCCGGAGAAACGAAACGGTCTCGTTTTGCTAGTCCACGGTAAGACGCCGGATCGGCGAGCCGCAACTAACTTTTCCATCTCGCGGGTCACAGCGCAGGAAATTTCCCTCGACCCGGCGACGACGCTCCCATCAGGGTGTGACAGTTTTCGATTTCAAGCCCGTGCGGATCGTCGGCATTCCCGGCCGGCGGCGCGAGGGTCGACGTACGAGGGGACCACCGTGATCACCAGGATGTCGACGCTGTTCCTGCGGACCCTCCGCCAGGACCCGGCCGACGCCGAGACACCGAGCCACCGGCTGCTCGTCCGCGCCGGCTACGTCCGCCGGGTCGCGCCCGGTATCTACGCCTGGCTGCCGCTCGGCCGCCGGGTGCTGGCCAACGTCGAACGGATCGTCCGCGAGGAGATGGACGCGATCGGTGCGCAGGAGGTGGGCCTTCCCGCCCTGCTCCCGCGCGAGCTCTACCGGGACAGCGGGCGGGACGAGGACTACGGGGACCTGCTGTTCCGGCTCGCGGATCGCAGGGATGCGCGCTACGTGCTCGGGCCGACGCACGAGGAGCTGTTCACCCTCCTGGTAAAGGGTGAGTTCAGCTCATACAAGGACTATCCACTCGCCCTCTACCAGATCCAGACCAAGTTCCGGGACGAAGCCCGCCCGCGCGCCGGGATCCTGCGGGGCCGCGAGTTCGTCATGAAGGACTCCTACTCATTCGACCTCGACGACGCCGGGCTGCGGGAGTCCTACGCGCGGCACCGAGGCGCCTACATCCGGATCTTCGACCGTCTCGGGTTCGACTACCGGATCGTCTCGGCAATCTCCGGCGCAATGGGCGGCTCGGCGTCCGAGGAGTTCCTCGCGCCGTCGGACTTCGGCGAGGACACCTTCGTGCGGTGCACCGGCTGCGACTACGCCGCGAACGCCGAAGCCGCTGAGGTGGCCGTCCCAGCGGCGCGGGACCCGCAGGCGCATCCGGCCGCCGCCGTGCTCGACACCCCGGACACGCCCACGATCGACACCCTCGTCGCGCGGCTGAACGCGCTCGGCCTCGGCCGGGACTTCACCGCCGGCGACACGCTGAAGAACGTCGTCCTCAAGACCCGGCACGCGACCAAGCCGGAGTGGGAGCTGCTCGTGGTCGGGGTCCCGGGTGACCGCGAGGTCGATCTGAAGCGGTTGGCCGCCGGCCTCGACCCGCTCGAGGTCGCCTACGCCGAGCCGGCCGACCTGGCGGCCCAGCCGGGGCTCGTGCCCGGCTACATCGGTCCGCAGATCCTGCGCGAACTGGGCGTGCGCTACCTCGTCGATCCGCTGGTCGCCGCGGGCACCGCCTGGGTGACCGGGGCCAACCGGCGCGATCAGCACGCCGCCGACGTCGTGCGCGACCGCGACTTCATCCCGGACGGCGAGATCGGCGCCGCCACGATCCGCGCCGACGACCGGTGCGCCCGCTGCGGCGGTGTGCTGGTGGTCGCGCAGGGCATCGAGATCGGCCACATCTTCCAGCTCGGCCGCAAGTACGCCGACGTCTTCTCCCTCGACGCGCTCGGGCCCGACGGTGCCCCGATCCGGATCACCATGGGCTCCTACGGAATCGGCGTCTCCCGCGCGGTCGCAGCGCTCGCGGAGCAGCGGTACGACGACCGCGGTCTCGTCTGGCCGCGTGCAGTCGCACCGGCCGACGTGCACGTCGTGGTCGCGGGGAAGAACGAGCAGGTCGCCGAGGCCGCCGAACGCATCGCCGCCGACCTCGACCACTCCGGTGTGCGGGTGATCATCGACGACCGGCCGGTGTCGGCCGGCGTGAAGTTCGCCGACGCCGAGCTGCTCGGGGTGCCGACGATCCTGGTGGTCGGCCGTGGGGTTGCCGACGGGACGGTGGAGTTGCGCGACCGGGGTCGCGGGACCAGCGACGACGTACCGATCGCGGCGGTCGGGGAGCACATCGCCGCGGTGATGGACGCTGAGCGGTGATGACGGGCGGCGGACACCGGTCCGGGCGGGACCTGAACGAGGCGTTCTACCGCGAGGTGATCGCGCCGCTGCTCGGCGACCGGCCGCACGCCGCGGCGCTGCTCGGCTGGGGGTCGGACGTGCTCGGCTACGACACCGCCCGGTCGACCGACCACGGGTGGGGGCCCCGGCTGCAGATCTTCGTCGACGCCGCCGAGGTCGGCGACGTCCGCAAGACGGTCGATGCCGGTCTGCCCGAGTCCTTCGGCGGCTGGCCGGTCCGGTACGGGTGGGACAACGCCGCCGTCGACCACCGGATCGGGGTCTCCACGCTGAGCGGGTGGCTGCGCGGGGAGCTCGGCCTCGACCCGCGGGATCCGATGGACCCGGTCGACTGGCTGCTGCTCCCGCAACAGCGCCTGCTCGGGGTCGTCGGAGGTGCTGTCTACGCCGACGACGAGCACGAGGTGGCGCGGGTCCGCGAACTCGTCAGCTGGTATCCGCACGACGTGTGGCTGTGGCTGCTCGCCGGTCAGTGGCGGCGGATCACCCAGGAGGAGGCGTTCGTCGGGCGCGCCGCCGAGGTCGGTGACGGCCTGGGGTCGAGGCTGATCGCAGCGCGGCTCGTCACCGAGGTGATGCGCCTGACCTTCCTGCTGGAGCGGCAGTACTGGCCTTACGCCAAGTGGTTCGGTACGGCGTTCTCCCGCCTCGCCGGTGCCGCGGAGCTCGCGCCGATCCTCGACCGCGTCGTGGACGCCGGGGACCAGCCGGCCCGCGAAAATGCTCTGGCGGAGGCCTACGAGACGCTGGCCCGCCGGCACAACGCCACCGCCGTGACCGCGCCGGTCGACCCGTCGACCCGGGGCTACTACGACCGGCCGTTCCGGGTACTCATGGCCGACCGCTTCGTCGATGCCTGCCTCGCGGAGGTATCCGACCCGACGTTGCGGGCGCTGCCGCTGATCGGCTCGGTCGACCAGTTCGCCGACTCCACCGACGTGTTGTCCGCGCCCGGCGTCGTACCCCTGCTGCGCGGCGTCTACCGGCCGGTCTGAGGGGTCAGCGCGGGGGACGGCCGGCGCGGGTCACCGACACCACCAGCAGCACGACGACCACGACCGGAGTCGCCCACCAGGCGGCCACGGACGCGGCGGCGAGGATGGCGGTGAGCCCGAGCGCGATCACCACGCCGACGGCGAGACGCCAGTCGTCGCCGACGACGAAGTCGTACCAGAACGCTCCGAATGCGGCGAGTCGCCGGCTCATGAGGTGGCCTCCCGGTCCGCCCCGACCCGGCCGGCGGGAAGATTCTGCTGCCGGCGCAGCATGCGGGTCAGGACGAGCGCGGTGACGGTGAGGACCGCGATGATGACCAGGATCGCCGCGTCGCTGCCCGGCCAGTGCGCGCCGGCGCCCTCGGCGCCCCAGAAGACGCCGAAGCTCGTGAGCATGATGCCGACGACGTACTTCAGGGTGTTTTCCGGGACCCGCTCGAGCGGTCCACGTACTGCCACACCGACGGCGACCACGAGCACGACCGCGGCCGCGGCGCCGACGACGGCGAGCGGGATGCTGCCCTGGTTGGCGCCGAAGGTCAGCACGATGAAGACGACTTCGAGGCCTTCGAGGAGGACGCCCTTGAACGCGACGGTGAAGGCGTACCAGTCGGTGGTGCCGGAGGTTCGCTGCGCGCTCTGGGCGTCGGCGATCTGGCGCTGGTAGATCGCCGCCTCGTCGTGCACGGCCTTGACGCCGGCCGCGCGCAGGATCGCCTTCCGCAGCCACTGCAGGCCGAAGACGAGCAGCAGCCCACCCACGATCAGGCGCAGCGCGTTGATCGGGATCACGGTCAGCGCCGGGCCGAGGGCGGCGACGATCGCGGCGAGGGTGACGGCGGCGACGCCGACACCGATCATCGTCGAGCGCCACTCGCGGGTGACGCCGACGGCCAGGACGATCGTCAACGCTTCGACGGCTTCGACGGCGCAGGCGAGGAACACCGCCGCGACGAGGAAGACGGCGCTCACCGGCGTCGGTCCTTACCGGCGTACGACAGTCCGCTCACAGATCCTCCTCGGCTGCTACTACAGACCTACTACAAGATCGTACGGCGCAGCCGCGATCGCCCGGACGCCCGGTTCCACCTCACTGCGGCGCCCCCGTTCGGCATCAACGTGACGTTGAGGCGGATAGAGCGCTTGAACGTGACGTTCAAGCGGAATGGCGGGGGTGGCGCCCGGCACCCGTGGCGCACGCCGACATCGGCCTTCCATTCCGCGTCAACGTGACGTTGATGCGGATAGAGCGCTTGAACGTGACGTTCAAGCGGAATGGGGCGCCGGGGCCCGAGCCGGGGGTGGGGAGGGGCAGCGGTCAGGGGGTGGTGAAGACGATCTTGCCGACCGGGTCACCGGAGAGCATGGCGGCGACGCCGTCGGCCGCCTTGGCCAGCGGCAGTTCGGTATCGATCACCGGCCGCACCCCGGACGTGTCGAGGAAGCGGATC
>DASXJE010000310.1 GCA_036497565.1 Mycobacteriales bacterium | reverse complement strand
CAGCCCAAATCGTCGGAACCAGCCCGATCCGTCAGGGTTGGAATCGATAGCCCATTCCCGGCTCGGTCAGCAGATGTTGCGGCCGGGCCGGGTCTGTCTCGAGCTTCTGCCGCAGCTGGGCCATGAACTGCCGCAGGTAGTGCGCGGCATCGTCATAGTTCGGTCTCGCATTGGCTGCAGAGACGAAGTCCTGGACCGGGAACCCGGCCGTCCGCGAGGTCTTGGTGGTGCGACTGGCAAATGCGCGTCATGTAGGCCTTAGTGGCCGGTAGGACGATCAGCTCGACATCGGCCATGCGTTCACTGTCGAGCCGAGACCGCGGGCTACCAAGCGTCCTGACGTGACCCTGACGGCTCGCGACCGAAATCTGCGGCTTCCTGACGGCGTCGTTGCTCTGGCCGTTACTGAAGCTGGTCGGCCGCCTGGCTGGACACAAAGCGATAGCCCATGCCGGGTTCGGTGTGGAAGTAGCGGGGGCGCGAGGAGTCGGGTTCGAGCTTGCGTCGGATCTGCGCGAGATAGACCCGCAGGTAGTGCGTCTCGGCTTGGTAGCCCTCGCCCCACACCTGGGTGAGGATCTGTCGGCTCGCGACCAGGCGGCCGTCGTTGCGGACCAGCAGCTCGACGATCTCCCACTCGGTCGGAGTGAGCCGGACCTCGCCACCGGCGTGGTCGGTCACCTGCTTCGCGCCGAGGTCAACCGTGAAGTGCGCGGTGGACACCACCGGTTCGTCTCGCGCCGTGCTCGTTGCTCGGCGGGTGGCCGCCCGCAGGCGTGCGAGCAGCTCATCCATCCCGAATGGTTTGGTGACGTAGTCGTCAGCGCCGGCGTCGAGCGCGGCGACCTTGTCCAGCTCGCGCTCGCGGGCGGACAGCACGATGATCGGCGCCTGCGACCAGCCCCGGATCCCGCGGATGACCTCGACGCCGTCGAGGTCGGGCAGGCCGAGGTCGAGTAGCACCAGGTCGAACTCCTCGGCGGTGGCCGCCCGCACGGCGCTCCGGCCGGTGCGGACCCACAGTGCCTGGTAACCGTTCTGGCGCAACGTCGACTCAAGTGCTGCTCCGATGACGTCGTCGTCCTCGACGACGAGCACCCGGGCCGCCGTGAGCGGATCACCCACGTCGACGCGGGCCCGGCGTCAGTTGACTCGACCGGTACGGCGGGACGATGACCCGGCCGGAGCCGACCTCCGTGGCCGGCGCCGGCTCACCGGTGACCAGCGGCGCGCGCCGTCGGAGTGCCGGAGCGGGTGCGGGCCCGATCCGGAGCCGGCGCAGGACCGCCGGACCGTAGGCCGCCGCGAGGAAGACCACGGCGGTGCCGGCGACCTCGGCCGGAGCCCATGGTCCGAAAGTGAGACCGGGCATGGCGAGCAGCGGGCCGAGGCCCATCCCGATGGTGAGCGCCGTACGGTTCCGGGTGGCCAGCAGGGCCAGCGGCACGAGCCCCCACAGCAGATACCAGGGGTAGAGCACCGGCGCGAGCAGGCCGAGCGCCAGGAGCGACCAGCCGACCGTCGCGGCGAGTGGCCGCCTCGACGAGGTGACGATCAGCGCCACGCACACCACCGCGGCCACGGTCAGGCCGGTGATTCGGCTGAACGTGAGCAGGAGGTGGTCGTCGGGCAAGGTGAGTCCGCCGCGGCGCAGGGTCCGCAGGAGCCGAAAGAAGAGGGCGGTCGGGGCGGCCGGGGTGAGCATGCGTCCCGGGGTGGTCAGCGCGCGGATGAAGCCCCAACCGTCGGGCACGATGGTGGCGAGGGTGACCGCCGTCACCGCGAACGCCGCGACGTCGCCGGCGAGGGCACGGACCCGGCGGCGGGTCGAGGGCAGCGCAGCGGCGTGCGCCCAGGCGATCGCGGCGACGGCCGGGAGGGCCGGGGCCTTCGTCATGACGGCGACGGTCGCGGCGACGATCGCCAGCGTCCATGCGCCGCGGCGGGCCGCCAGCAGGGCGGCGGCGAGGGCGAGCACCATGAGCGACTCGAGGTGTCCCGCGGAGGTGATCTGCAGCAGTACCAGCGGGCTGAGGAGCAGGTAGGCCAGGACCGTGGGTCGCTCCGGCCGGGGTGTCACCCGCAGGATCAGTGCGGTCGCCGCCACCATCGCGCCGTAGGTGATGACCCGCAGGATCAGCAGGGTGGCGAGTGGGCTGCCGTGCCCGAGCCATGCGGACAGGTGCTCGGTGAGCAGCCCGACCGGGCCATACGGCGTGGCCGTGTCCCGCCAGCGTGGATCCACTGCGGCCGCCGCTGCGGTGTGCCCGAGCGCTGACGGTCCGACGTGGTAGGGGTCGAAGCCGCGCAGCATGAGCAGGCCCTGCGCGGCGTAGCTGTAGGGGTCGGAGCTGAACAGTGGCGGCCCGATCAGCAGCAGGCCGGACCAGATCGCCCCGACACCGGCGAGCCATCGGGTGCCGACCACGCCGCGCTGGGCGGAGCGCAGCACCGCGAGCCAGGACAGGGCGAGCCCGGCGACGGCCACGACGAGGAGCAGGCCGGGGGCCAGGGAGCCGCGGGTGAGGGCGGAGGCGTCGGCGAGGATCCCGAACCAGGTGGACACCGGCCGGGCGCCGGGGACGGGGCCGACCCGGCCGCCGACCACGAGGATCGCGATGACCGCGATCGCCCCGGTTCCGGCGGCGAAGAAGGCCCGGCGTCGACGTACCGGCAACGGGCGGGCACTACCCGCGGCGAGGTCGCTCGCGGGTGCCTCGTCGGTGCCCGTCCTCACCGGTAACCCTCCCGTGGTGACCCGGGCACCTCGGCCGTTCGAGTCGTCGTCCGGTCTCCGGTCGCCCGTCGTCCCGGTGGCTGTCCGGTGGTCGACGGCGACCGCGTACTACATGACTGTAGTGTGGTCGGCCGCCGCGGCCGCGACCCGGGCGTCCCACGCCCACCGATATCCCCGCCGGTGTCCCCGCCGATGGCCCCGTCAATGTCCCGGTGGTCGCCGAAGCGAGCATCCGGTGCCGGGGTGGCGACTAACATCAGCATCCGGGGGATTATGACCCGGACGACCGTGTCCGCGCCGCGCTCAGACGCCGTACGGCTACGGCGTGTCCTGATCGCCGTGGTGCTGACCCAGCTCCTGGTCGTCATCGATTTCTTCGCCCTGAACCTCACGCTGCCCCCGATGGCGCGCGATTTCGGCGTGGCTCCGACCGATCTCCAGTTCGTGATCAGCGGCTACATGATCGCGCTCGGTGCCTTCATGATCCCGGCCGGCCGGGTCGCGGATCTGGTGGGACGACGACGGGTCGTGGTCATCGGCGTCGCGGTCTTCGGCGGCGCGTCGGCGGTGTGCGGTCTCGCCCCGAACGAGACCATCGTCGTCGTCTTCCGGGTCGTGCAGGGCGTCGGCGCGGCGCTGTGCTTCCCGGTCAGCATCGCGCTGATCACCTCGGTCTACCCGGCCGACCGGGTGCAGCGGGCGCTCGGCGTCGTCTACGGCTTCGCGGGTCTGGGTACCGCACTCGGGCCGCTCGTCGGCGGCCTGCTCTCCGAGATCAGCTGGCGCTGGGTGTTCCTGGTCAACGTCCCGCTGGCCGCGGTCGCGGCGCTTCTCGTGCACACCTCCGTGCCCGAGACCCGAAGGGTGCACGGGAAGCGGATCGACTGGCTCGGCGTCGTTCTGGTCTCGTGCGGGCTGATCGCCACGACCGTCGCCGTCGACGGCGCCGACGGCGTGGGCTGGGGCGCGCCGCGCACCCTCGTCCTGCTCGGCGGGGGACTCGGTCTCCTCGTCGTGTTCGTCCTCGCCGAGTTGCGGGTACGCGACCCACTCGTCGACCTCTCGCTGTTCCGCAACCGGGCGTATTCCGTCATCGTCACCGCCGGCACCGTCGCCAACTGCGTCTACTGCGTCGTCATCTTCGGGGCGACGCTCTACCTGCAGGACGTGCGCGGTCTCAGCTCGGGCGAGGCGGCCGTCGTCTTCCTCGCGCTCGCCGTCGGTGCGGCGACCTCCGGCCAGCTCGCCGGGCGGCTCAACCGGGCTCCACCGCAGTGGGTGTCGGCCTCCGCGCTGGCCGTCGGCGGTGGCGCGGTCCTGATGATGACCGCCTCGCAGTCGTGGGCGCTCTACCTCCCCGCCTTCGCCCTGGTCGGGATCGGGCTCGGACTGGGCTGGGCTTACGCCAGCGTCGGGACCCAGGTCGTCGTATCTCCCGACGAGGCGGCGGTCGCCTCCGGGATCACCTTGACCTCGCTCGTCACCATCGGCGGCATCGCGGTGGCCTTCGCGGCGACCACCATCGACGAGCTCGCCGGCCCGCAGGCCGTGCACACCGCCGGGCCGATCAACGCCGTGCTGCGGGTCGGCGCCTACGTCGCGCTGGG
>DASXJE010000309.1 GCA_036497565.1 Mycobacteriales bacterium | reverse complement strand
GCTTCCGCCGCAACGACGCCGACGAGCGCCGCTGGCAGGAGTCCATCGCCGCGGCCGAGGTCCTCTTCGGCGCTCCCGGCGACACCGCCGAGGGGCTCGCCTCGGCCATCCGCAGCGCGCCGGATCTCCGCTGGGTGCAGGGCACGGCCGCCGGCGCCGGTGAACAGCTGCGTCAGGCCGACCTCAGCCCCGCCGATCTCGCGCGGGTGACGATGACGAGCGCCCGGGGAGTGCATGCCGAACAGCTCGCCGAATGGGCGATGCTGGGTCTGCTGGCATTCACCAAGGACCTCCCGCGGCTGCTCGCCGCCAAGACCGAGCACCGGTGGGAGCACTACCCGGTGCGGGAGCTCGCCGGACAGACGTTGCTGATCGTCGGGCTCGGCGAGATCGGCCGCGAGGTCGCCCGGAGTGCGCGTGCACTGCGCATGCACACCCTCGGCGTACGGCGATCCCTCCCCGAGCCCGCGGTGGACGACGCCGTCGACGAGCTCCACCCGATCGCGAGCCTGCCCGAGCTCGTCCCCCGCGCCGACGCCGTCGTGCTCGCCCTCCCCGACACTCCGGCCACCCGCAATCTCTTCGATCGGCGGCTCGTCGAGTCGCTGGGCCGGCGTGCGGTCCTCGTCAACGTCGGACGCGGCCGGACGCTCGACCAGACGGCGCTGACGGAGGCACTCGTCGGGCGCCGGATCACCGGGGCGGCGCTCGAGGTCTTCGAGACCGAGCCGTTGCCGGCCGACGATCCGCTGTGGCAGCTGGACAACGTGCTGATCAGTCCGCACACGGCCGCGCTGTCGACCAAGGAGAACGCCCGCATCGTCGACCTCTTCGTCACCAACCTGCGCCGTTACTGCGACGGCGAGCCGTTGCTCAACGTCGTCGATCCGACGGACTTCTACTGACCCGCTCAGACACCCCGACCGCGACCGGCTACCGCCGCGCGGGCAAGGGCATCGGCCAGCGGCGGGATCTCGCCTACCGATAGCGACGCGATGGTGATCCGCAGCGCGGGCGGGCTGGCGAGACGGAACCGCGAACCCGGCGCCACGGCCCACCCGGCGGTCAGCAAGCTCGCGACGGCCGCGGTTTCGTCGCGCACCGGCAGCCAGACGTTGAGCCCGGACCGCGCATGGGCGGCGACGCCACGCTCGGCGAGGGCGTCGCGCAGTCCGGTGCGGCGTTCGGCGTACTCGAGCCCGGCCCGGCGGACGAGGTTCTGCGCCTTCGGGCTGTCCCAGAGCTCGGCCACAGCCTCCTGCGTCGTGTGGCTGACCCAGCCCGGCCCGAGCCGCTGGCGACCGCGGAGCCGGTCGACGGTGCCGACGTCGCCGGCGACCACCGCGAGTCGCAGGTCCGGCCCCCATGCCTTCGACACCGAGCGCACGTGGATCCAGTGGTCGGTGGTGCCGGCGAGCGTCACCGATGGAGCCCCGGCGACATCGGCGGCGTGGTCGTCCTCGACGAGGACGGTGTGCGGGTACGACGTCAGCACCCGCTGCAGGGCCCGGGCCCGCGACGCGGACACGGCCGCGCCGGTCGGCACCTGAGCCCGCGGGGTCACGACG
>DASXJE010000308.1 GCA_036497565.1 Mycobacteriales bacterium | reverse complement strand
CAGGCTCGGGAGCGACGTAGAGATGGTCGGCAACGAAATCGGGAGGTTGGGCAGCGACGCGTTGACCAGCGGCAGTGCAACCGCGGACTGTGCGGAGTGCCCGCTCGAGTCGCGGACACTGATGTTCACCAGGCCACCGTTTAGGTTCACCTGGGACAGCGGCAGCGGGACGCTCACCGACACGCCGGGGAGCAGCGCGGGCAACGCGCAGTGCGCCGCTGCGCCGCCTCCGTTGCACGCGCCGGTGACCCGGGAAAGAACTCCGGTCGGCAGGCTCACGTCCAAGGAGACGCCGGTCGCCGTCGTACGGCCGGCGTTGTGCAACGTCACGGCGAGACCGCTGACCGTTCCGCGGACGAGGCTGCTGACCGCGACCGTCGGTGCCGTGAGGTTGACGGCGGGCGTGATCTTCAGCGACGTCGAGCCTCGCCCGGACGCGTTCTGAAGCGAAACGCCGACCGGCCCGGACAGCGACACGTTGGGCAGGGATACGCCGACCGGCCCGGCGGCGAGGGGGAGTCCCGCGATCCGGAGACCGTTCTTCGCCGAGGTGCCGCCCACCTGCAGGCCCGCCGGCTGCACGCCGGAGGCCGGTGCAGTCTGACGCTGCGCCTGTCCGGAAGCCGACCCCGGACCCGACTGCGCCGGGACACTACGGCTGGATGGAAGTCCTGGTACGGCGGCGGTCGCCGACCCGCTTCCGCCGCCACCCACGACGAGCCCGGCGACGACGGTCCCGACGACCGCGGCGCTCGTCGCGCCGGCGGCGACTTGGGCCGCCCCGATGGCGGGCAGGCGCGCCAGGCCCCAGAGCGCACCCTTTACGGCACCTGCGCCCGCGATCACCGAACCGACGGCACCGGCTGAGCCCGCGGCGCCGACCGAGGTCGATGACGTACCGGCGGCCGACGACGTGCCGGCTTCGGCGCTGGATGCCGCCGATCCACCGGTGCCGGCCGCCGAGCTGCCCGCCGCGCCGGCGCCGGATCCGGCCGATGCCTTGCTGGCCTTGAGGTAGCCCGCGACGAGCGGAGCGCCGAGCACCAGGGGGGCGATGATCCCGCGCAGACCGCTGTTGATGTCGAGCAGTTCGTCGGCCAGCGCACGGCAGTCGGCACAGCCGGACAGGTGCCGCTCGACCCGCACGGCGTCGCGCCGCGCCAGCCCGTTGCGGGTCCACGCGCCGAGGTTTTCCACCGTGATCTGGCAGGAGCGGTCGGTGGCCGTCGACAGGTGTACCTGCAGATAGGCCTGGCGCAGACCCTCGCGGGCCCGGTAGGCCAGGGCGGACACGGCGTTCGGGCTCAGCCCGAGCAGCGGCGCGACGTCGGCCGGTTCGGCGCCCTCGACCTCGGTGTGCCACAGGACGGTCTGCCAGCGTTCGGGCAGTCGCGCGAAGGCCCGGGCGGCCAGCGTCGACTCGAGCCCGGAGAGCGCGGTGTCGTCGAACGGTACGCCGGGGTCGTGCTCGTCCATGTCGTCGCTGAGGGTCAGACGGCGGTCGCGGCGCGTCTTGTCGTAGAAGGTGTTGCGGACGGTGGTCAGCAGGTAGGGCCGGAACGCCGTCTCCGGACCTCCTCCGGACCGGAGTACGTCGAGCACGCGGGCGAACGCCTCGGCCACCAGGTCGTCGGTGTCGGCGTCGCTGCGGGTGAGCTGGCGCGCGAGGTTGCGGGCGGCATCGGCGTGCCGTTCCCAGAGCTGGCCGTAGGCCGCGCTGGTCAGGTCGGTCTCGTCGGTCTCGGTCCTGAGCCGGAGCCGCCGTCGCGGGGCGACGGGGCCACGCGCGGCGGCGATGAGTTCGGTATCGGTCAGGGACTCGGTCGGGGTGGTGGTCACGAGCCTCCCTCGCGATGGCGTGCCTGCGACTTACCCGCTCGGG
>DASXJE010000307.1 GCA_036497565.1 Mycobacteriales bacterium | reverse complement strand
CCCCACCTACCCATGATCAAGAGGGGATTTCGGCACGAAACGCCGTACGAATCCCCTCTTGATCATGGGACAAGGCGGAGAGGTGGGGCGGTTACGGCGTCGGGGCGTCGTCGGCGAGCGCGACGTTGCGGGTCCGGTTGGGGTCGACCGGGATCCCCGGGCCCATCGTGGTCGCGAAGGTGACCTTGCGGAGGAACCGGCCCTTGGCCGAGGACGGCTTGGCCCGCAGGATCTCATCGAGCGCGGCGGCGTAGTTCTCGGCCAGCGACTTGGCGTCGAAACTCGCCTTGCCGATGACCAGGTGCAGGTTGGACTGCTTGTCCACCCGGAAGTTGATCTTGCCGCCCTTGATGTCGGACACGGCCTTGGTGACGTCCTGGGTCACGGTGCCGGTCTTCGGGTTGGGCATGAGCCCGCGCGGCCCGAGGATCCGGGCGACCCGGCCGACCTTCGCCATCTGGTCGGGGGTGGCGATCGCGGCGTCGAAGTCGAGGTAACCGCCCTGGACCCGCTCCACCAGGTCGTCGGAACCGACGACGTCGGCGCCGGCGGCCTCGGCCTCTTCGGCCTTGGCGCCGGTGGCGAAGACGATCACGCGCGCGGTCTTCCCGGTGCCGTGCGGCAGGTTGACGGTGCCGCGGACCATCTGGTCGGCCTTGCGGGGGTCGACACCCAGCCGCATCGCGACCTCGACGGTCGGGTCGTACTTCGTCGTCGCCGTCTCCTTGGCGAGGTTCGCCGCCTCGAGCGGCGAGTAGACCCGCTCCGGGTCGATGTGCTCGGCTGCCTTGCGGTAGGCCTTACTGCGCTTCATGTGCTCCTCCTGCGGTAGGTGTGGTGCGTCGGGCCGGAGCCGGCCCTCCCACGTAATTCAGTGCTACGTCGAACCTCAAGCGTCAGCCCTGGACGGTGATTCCCATCGACCGGGCGGTGCCGGCGATGATCTTCTCCGCGGCCTCGATGTCGTTGGCGTTGAGGTCGTCCATCTTGGTGCCCGCGATCTCGCGGACCTGCGCGCGGGTGACGGTCGCGACCTTCGTCTTGTGCGGCTCGCCGCTGCCCTTGTCGACGCCGGCGGCCTTCAGCAGCAGCCGGGCGGCGGGCGGGGTCTTGGTGATGAAGGTGAACGACCGGTCCTCATAGACCGAGATCTCGACCGGCACGACGTTGCCGCGCTGGGCCTCGGTCGCGGCGTTGTAGGCCTTGCAGAACTCCATGATGTTCACGCCGTGCTGACCGAGGGCCGGGCCGACCGGCGGTGCCGGCGTGGCTGCGCCGGCCTGGATCTGCAACTTGATGATCGCGGTGAGCTTCTTCTTGGGGGGCATGTCGACTTCCTGTGCGGCTTAGATGGACTGAGTGGATGGGCGGTGGCGGATCCTGCTAGATCTTCGACACCTGACTGAACGACAACTCGACCGGAGTCTCCCGGCCGAAGATCGAGACCAGCGCCTTGAGCTTCTGGTGCTCGGCGTTGATCTCGCTGATCGTCGCCGGCAGGGTCGCGAACGGGCCGTCCATCACGGTGACCGATTCGCCCACCTCGTAGTCGACGACCTGGGCCGGGGCCTTCGCTCCCCCGGTCTTCTCGGGCTCGGCGGCCGGCGCGAGGATCTTGACCACCTCGTCGACGCTGAGCGGCGACGGACGGGAGGTCGCGCCGACGAATCCGGTCACCCCCGGGGTGTTGCGTACGGCGCCCCACGACTCGTCGTTGAGCTCCATCCGGACCAGGATGTAGCCGGGGAAGACCTTGCGCTGCACCTGCTGGCGCTTGCCGTTCTTGACCTCGGTGACCTCCTCGGTGGGCACCTCGATCTGGAAGATGAAGTCCTCCATGTCCAGCGAGGAGATCCGGTTCTCCAGGTTGGTCTTCACCTTGTTCTCATAGCCGGCGTAGGAGTGCACGACGTACCAGTCGCCGAGGGCGGTGGTGAGGGCCGCGCGCAGCTCGGCAGCCGGGTCGACGGGAGCCTCCGGCTCCGTGACCTCGGGCTCCGGCTCGGCCTGGGCCTCCGGCTCCGCCGGCGCCTCGGCCTGGGCCTCCGGCTCGGCCGGCGGCTCGGCCTGGACAGGCGTGGGCTCGGGAGCCGTCTCGGGCTCCGGCAGCACCTCGCCGCCCTGATCGGCGGCCTGCTCGGCCGCGCCGGCGGCGACCTGCGCCTCGGCCGACTCGTCCCGAGGCGCCGACTCCTGCGTAGGGCTCGGAGCTGGGCCGGTCTCGAACTCGGACACGCGGTGACTCACTTCCAGAAGACGGGTATGGCGGGCGGCATCATCATGACGGTCGTCGGGGGCGGACTCAGCCGAACGCCCACAAGACGATCTTGGCGAAGCCGATGTCCAGCCCGGCCACGATGGCGATCATGATCGAGACGAAAACGATCACCACGATCGTGTAGGTGATCAACTCCTTGCGGGACGGGTAGATGACCTTCGCCATCTCGGCGACGACCTCGCGCAGAAACCGCGCGATCCGCCCGATCGGTCCTCCGCCGCGGGCAGGCCCGCGCGAGGACGCAGGCGCGTCCGGCCGGGTCTGGGTCACGGCTTCCTCTCTATCCCGCTCGGTGGCGATACGTCGGACGACTCGTCAGGCTGACCCGAGACGATTCGCCAGGCGCAGGGGCGACAGGACTCGAACCTGCAACAACCGGTTTTGGAGACCGGGACTCTGCCAATTGAGCTACGCCCCTTCGGCGCGTCTCGTCGCCTCGACGACCCGGCACGCCACCGGGACGCCGCCGACGCTGGCACCTGCGGGCCACGAACCGGCACAGCACAGGACACGGGTCGACACACCCCGGCGCTGCGAGTGTACGCAGGCGGCCCCGCTCACTCCAACCTCGCCGCCTCAATCGCACTGCCCGGGCTCGTGCCAATTGCCCGGTCCGACTCTGCGACGATGTCAGCATGGCAGCCCAGACCTCCGCGCCGCCCCGTTCCCGCATTTCCGCCCGAATCGCCGGGATCAGCGAATCGGCCACCCTGGCCGTCGACGCCAAGGCCAAGGCCTTGAAGGCCGCCGGCCGACCGGTCATCGGCTTCGGCGCCGGCGAGCCGGACTTCCCCACCCCGGACGCGATCGTCGCCGCGGCCGTCGACGCCTGCCGGAACACCCGCTTCCACCGCTACACCCCGGCCGGCGGCCTGCCCGAGCTCAAGTCGGCGATCGCGACCAAGACGCAGCGCGACTCCGGCTACACCGTCGAGGCCGGCCAGGTGATGGTCACCAACGGCGGGAAGCAGGCGCTCTACGAGGCCTTCGCGACCCTGCTCGACCCGGGGGACGAGGTGCTGCTTCCCGCGCCGTACTGGACGACCTATCCGGAGTCGATCCGGCTGGCCGGGGGGCTGCCGGTGGTGATCCCCACCGACGAGCACGCGGGCTACCTCGCCACCGTCGAGCAGCTCGAGGCGGCCCGTACGCCACGCACCAAGGTCCTGCTCTTCTGCTCCCCGTCCAACCCGACCGGCGCCGTCTATCCGCCGGAGCAGGTCGAGGCGATCGGCCGGTGGGCCGCCGACGCGGGGATCTGGGTCGTCACCGACGAGATCTACGAGCACCTGGTCTACGGCGACGCGCGGGCGGTCTCGATGCCGACGCTCGTGCCGGAGCTGGCCGAACGCTGCGTGGTCGTCAACGGAGTCGCCAAGACCTACGCGATGACCGGCTGGCGGGTGGGCTGGCTGATCGGCCCGCAGGACGTCGTGAAGGCGGCGACCAACCTGCAGTCGCACGCGACGTCCAACGTCGCCAACGTCTCTCAGGCGGCAGCCCTGGCCGCGGTGAGTGGCGACCTGTCGGCGGTGGCGATGATGCGGACCGCCTTCGACCGGCGCCGGCGACTGATCGTGTCGATGCTCCGTGAGATTCCCGGTGTGCAGTGTCCGGAGCCGGACGGCGCGTTCTACGTCTACCCGTCGGTCGAGGGACTGCTCGGCCGGCCGCTGCGCGGGCGCACCCCCGCCTCCTCCGCCGACCTGGCGGCACTGATCCTCGAGGAGGCCGAGGTGGCCGTCGTACCGGGCGAGGCGTTCGGGACGCCGGGCTATCTGCGGCTGTCCTACGCGCTCGGCGACGACGACCTCGTCGAGGGCGTCACCCGGCTGCAACGGCTGCTCGGCGAGACGGCCTGACCGCAGCGACGGGCTGATCCCGTCGCCCGCTAGGGCAGCGCACCCGCCGCACGCAGGACGCTGACCGCCGCCGGCAGCCTCGACAGCCCCCGGGCGAGGTCCCCCGGTCGCGCGATCCGCCACGCCTGAGCGGCGACGTAACAGCGCAGCGCGGCGTCGAAGCGGGCCGGTCCGGCGGCCGCGCGTGCGGTGAGCAGGGCCGCCGAACCCTTGAGGTACGTCGTCGTGAAGTAGCCGCTCTCGTCGTCGCCCCAGCTGGCCAGCGTGGCTCCGACCGCGCCCGGATCGTGCAGGTCGGCGGTGCTGGTGCGCCCGTCGACGAGTTCCTCGGCGTAGGTGGCGAACGCCTCGTCGAGCCACGGGTCGCGGGCCTGCGAGTCGCCGACCAGGCCGTAGAACCACTGGTGGGCCAGCTCATGGGTGACCGTCTGCCGATCGGTGCCGGCCAACAGGACGACTCCCGGGTATTCGATCCCGCCGCCGCTCGCCGGGAGACTGACCGCCGCGAGCGTGGGGTACGGAAACGGCCCGAACCGCCCGGCGAGCCCCTGCACGGACGTGCGGACCTGCGCGGCCAACGCCGGCAACGCCGCCGGGTCCGGCCCGGCCACGGTCACCCGGGTCGACCCGATCCGGACGACGCGGGTGGCGAACCGGCCGACCGCAATCGCGACGTCGCGGGCCGTGGTCGAACGCGCATGCCACCGGCGCAGCCCCGCACCGGCCGGCGTGGGCGGGCCGGCCCCGCCGGTGGCGAGGACGGTGGCACCGGTCGGGGCGATCACGGTCACGTCGTAGACGGCGGCTTCGCTGGTCGCGCTCTCCCCCAGGAACCGCGCCATCGGCTCCCGGTGCCAGCCGACGCCGTACTGCCAGGACAACAGCGGCGCCCCGCTCCCCCACCAGGCGACGCCGTCGGCCCGACCGAACCGTTCGAAGCTCGCACTGCCGATCCGCAGCGTGAAGGTCAGGTCCGCCGAGATCGGCGTCCCGGCCGGCACCACCCGGCCCAGTGGTACGTCGAGCAGCCCGCCCGGACTGCCCGGCGCCGCACCGTCGGACTCGATCGTGAAGTGGGCGGGACGGCCGTGCAGCCGGACGCCGGTCACGGTCTGCGACGTGCCCCGGTCGAAGGACGTGATGGTGTTGGCGGTGAGCCGGAAGACCAGCCGGCGGACCGGGAGGTCGGGGGTGAAGACGACATGCTCGGTGCCGACGACCGAGGCCAGGCCGGGAGCGACGGTGAACCGCAGCCCGATCCGCGGCCGGCGCGGGTCGGGCGGCAGGTAGTGGGCCGGACAACCGGTGGCCGCCGCGCGCGCCGTGGGCCGGGGCGAGGGACGGGGCGACGGTGAGCGGGTAGGCGTCGGGGAAGGAGTCGGCGTCGGAGAGGCGGCCCCTGACGACGCCGATGACGACCGGACCGACGGCGCGGCCTGCTGTGCCCGCCCGGCGGTGGCCGTCGTACACCCGGCGACCGCGACGCACCCGGCGACCGTCGCGGCGAGCATCACGCCCGCGGCGCGCCGCACGGCGGCTCAGCCGAGCCGGACCACCGCGCGGGCCTGTGCGAGCACCTTCTCCGCACCGCTGCGCGCGGTCAGCGTCACGACCACCTGATCGGCGTCGCGCTTGTCGGTGACCACACCGCTGACGGTAAGCCGACCGCCGCCCTCATCGGGCACGACGACCGGTCTGGTGAAGCGCACCCCGTATTCCACGACCGCCCCGGGGTCGCCGACCCAGTCGGTGACCACGCGCACGGCCTCGGCCATCGTGAGCATCCCGTGCGCGATGACATCGGGCAGCCCGACCGAGGTGGCGAACCGCTCGTTCCAGTGGATCGGGTTGAAGTCACCAGAGGCGCCGGCGTACTGGATCAGGGTGAGCCGCTCGAGTGCGAAGGTCTGCTCGGGCAGCTCGGTCCCGACCTCGACCTCGTCGTAGCGGACGGCGCTGCCCATCAGTCGGCCGTGCCGCGGGCTACCAGGGTGGAGTAGGCGGTCACGACGTGCTCGTCGTCGACCGACACCACCGCCTTGCTGGTGAGGATGTCGTTGCCGCGCGCGGACCTGATGTTCTCGATGGTCATGGTGGTCACCAGCTGGTCACCGGCGCGGACCGGCCGGGAGTAGACGAACCGCTGCTCGCCGTGCACCACCCGGGAGTAGTCCAGGCCCAGCGCGGGGTCGTCGATGATCTGCCGGGAGGCGGCGAAGGTGACGATCACGGGGAAGGTCGGCGGAGCGATCACGTCGGGATGCCCGAGCTTCGCCGCGGCGGCGGGGTCGCGGTAGGCAGGGTTGGGGTCACCGAGCGCGTCGGCGAACTCCCGGATCTTCTCCCGGCCCACGTCGTAGGGCGGCGTGGGCGGATAGCTCCGGCCGATGTACGCCGGATCGAGCGGCATGCGCGGTCCCGCGCGCGGTCAGCGGGTCTCGCGGTGCGCCTGGTGACGCCGGCAGTGCGAGCAGTACTTCCGCAGCTCGATCCGGTCGGGGTCGTTACGGCGGTTCTTCTTGGTGATGTAGTTGCGGTTCTTGCACTCCTGGCAAGCCAGCGTGATCTTCGGACGGACATCAGTGGCGGCCACGGCGGAATGCCCTTTCGACGACATCGGGTGAAACGGAAGCTCTCGGCTGTCCGAGGGTAACCGACGCGGACGGTGCCGTCGATGACGGTCACCCGCCCGCGGTGGTAGCGGAGGCCGGATTTGAACCGGCGACACAGCGATTATGAGCCGCTTGCTCTGCCTGACTGAGCTACTCCGCCGCGGTGCCGGGTCCTCCCGGCGGGTCGGCCCATGTGGACCACCGAGCCCCCTTAGGGAATCGAACCCTAGACCTTCTCCTTACCATGGAGACGCTCTGCCGACTGAGCTAAAGGGGCGGTGCGCAGTGAGATTACACGGCGCGGCCGGGCGGGGTGAAACCAGATCCGACCTCAGTTGGGGATCTGCAGCCGGCGGCCGGGGAGCCCGGCCTGATCCGGCCGGGGTACCGACCGGGCCGCGAGCCAGGCGTCGAACCGGTCCGGCGCGAGGGCCCGGCTGAGCAGGTAGCCCTGCATGACGTCGCAGTCCATGCCCTCGAGCAGATCGCGGGACAGTTCGTCCTCCACGCCCTCGGCGACGACCCGCAGCCCGAGGCTGTGGCCGAGTTCGACGATCGCCCGGACGATCGCGAGGTCGCCGAGGTCGGTGCCCATCCCCAGAACGAAGGCCTTGTCGATCTTGACCTCGTCGACCGGAAGCCGGCGCAGGTAGGCCAGCGACGAGTAGCCGGTCCCGAAGTCGTCCACCGCCAGGCCCAGGCCGAGCGCGTGGAGGCGGTGCAGCACGGGGATGGACCGTTCCGGGTCGGCCATCACGCTGGTCTCGGTGATCTCGAAGGTCAGCAGGTCGGCGGGCACGTCGATCTCCCGCAGCAACGCGACCGCCTTGTCGGCGAACGTGGGATCGAGCAGGTTGCGGGCCGACAGGTTGACCGCGACGGCGATCCGCAGGCCCCGGTCGAGCCAGTCCCGGCACTGCCGCAGCGCCGTGGAGAGCACGTGGGTGGTCAACGGCCCGATCAGTCCGGTGCGTTCGGCGAGGGGCACGAACTCGTCCGGCTCGACCGCGCCGTAGGTGGGGTGGTCCCAGCGCAGCAGGGCCTCGACCCCGATCAGCTCGCGGTTGTTCAGCAGGACCTTCGGCTGGTAGCGCACGCTGACCTCGTCGGTGGCCAGGGCGGTCCGCAGGTCGGTGACGAGCTGCAGGCGATACAGGCTGCGGTGGTCCATCGAGGCGTGGTAGGTCGCGATCGGGACGTCGGTGTTCTTGGCTACCCCCATCGCGACGTCGGCTCGCTGCAGCAGCGTGGCTCCGCCGCCGGCATGGTCGGGCCAGGCGGCGACACCGACGGACAGCCCGATGTCGATCGTGAGGCCGGCGACGTCGACGGGTGAGTGGATCTTCGCGTGCAGAGCACGGGCCCGGTCGACCACCGTCGACAGGTCTGGCGCGCGCACCAGGACGGCGAACTCGTTCGCTCCGGTGCGCGCAGCCACCGAAGTCGCCGACACGTGATCGGCGAGCCGAGCGGCCATCGCGATCCGCAGCTGGTCACCGGCGTCGTGGCCCAGGGAGTCGCTCACGTCCCGGACCGAGTCGAGGCCGAGCAGCAGGACCCCCACGACCGAACCCGATCCACGCGTCTCGTCGACCGCGGCCTGAGTGGCCTGCGCGAAGCGCTCGCGGTTGGCCAGGCCGGTCAGCGAATCGTGGTAAGCGGTATGCCGGAGCTGGCCCACCAGTTGTTGGTTCTGCAGCGCCGCCGCCAGGTGGCTCGCCAGGTTGTCGAGCAGCCGGATGTCGTCGCGGGAGAACGCGGAGAACTTGGTACGCCGATCGGCCACCTCGACCGTGCCGTAGACCTCGTCGCCGGCCCGCAGCGCGGCGACGATCACCTCCGAGGCATGGCGCGTGCGGAGAGTCTCGGCGTCCTTGCGGGCCGGGCGCCGGCCGTGCCGGGCGGAGAGCAGTCGTGTCTTGCCGTCGGCGACGACCTGCTCGCGGATCGGGTCGTCGGTCGAGCCGGAGTCGTCGCGCACCTGCTCGCTGTCCGCGCCGATGGTGAGCACCGGTATCCGGTCGGGTCCGGCCCTTCCGGTGTCGTCGGAATCTCCGGCCGAGATGAGCTCGGCGAGGTTGTCAGGACTCTGCCCCGCCGAACCGCGCAGCCAGACCGACGCCCGGTCGGCGTTGAGTGTCTCCCGGACGTAGTCGAGCAGTTCGGCGACGACCGGTGACGTGCTGTGCACCGACTCGACCATCTTGCTGAACGCGTAGACCCGGCCGAGCCGCTCGTGCTGGGTCAGGAACCGGCCGTAGGAGCGGTATCCGAGGGCGAAGACCAACAGGACGAGGAGCAGGAGTACGACGCCCCACGGATTGACCGAGACCACCAGGAGGACGACCAGGCCCAGCGCGCTCCCGACGATCCCGAGCACCAACGCCGGGATGCAGAGCGAGGCGAGCCGCTGCAGCCCGGGCCGCTGGCCGGTGACCCGAATTGCGATCAGGACGAGTACCGCGCCGATCACGTCGGCCGTCGCGGCGCCGACGCCCACCGCGACCCAGGTCATCGGCGACCGCACACCTCCGCCGATGCCGATCGCGTAGGCGATCGCGACCGCTACCGCGACTTCGGTCGCGTCCACGCCGATGTTGAAGAGGACTTTTCCCGGGCCGGGACGGCGGATGACGAGCACGATCAGGTCGGCAAGTAGCCGAGCGACGAGCAGTCCGACCGACGGCACCACCAGCAGCCCGATTGCCAGCGGAATGTCGGCGATCGACAACACGACGGTCTGCTTGCGGACCTCGATGAACAGTTGGGTCCGCTCGGCGATCAGGAATCCGACCATCAAAAGTGCGACGGCGGTATAACTTCCAATGGTGCCGCCTAAGTGGCCCGATGAGATTGGGCCACTTACCGTCGACCAGAGAATTGCCGCGACAAGAACCGGGGTGCAGTACAGCGCCACGAGAGGCAGATCCGATCGCCGGACCCGCAATCGTCGTACTGCGGAATTCGAGTCCTCGGACACGACTCCCCACCCATTGCCGCTCTAGCGGGCGGATCGGGCGCCCGGCTGACCGTCCAAGACTAGCCCTGCCGGGTCAATTCACGACCAGGAAAGGCAGCTCACTACGCCATCAGTTTTTAGTACCACTTGTGGCTGTTCGGAGTGACGGCGTGGGACACGGTGAGGCTGGCTGCACTGGTGGTCACGCCGGCCGGGGTGGCCGATGCACTGGTTGCAGAAACAACGCCGCCCATGCCGATCGCGACAGCAGCAACGGCTGCGGCAGTCGAAACGACGGTGCGGAGGAGAGTACTGCGAAACATGGTGACTCCTTGTTATTAGGGGGCTACTTTGAGCCACCGGAAATGATGCCTTAATTAGCGCAGAAATAAGCCGTGTCGCCAGATCGTGTGCGGCCGGAAATCTAGCGTGCGGGGTCACAATCGGACAATAGGCAGACCATCGGGCATGCCATGGACTGTTTGTCCACTCAAGGGCTCGGCGTGATGATGACTCACAGCGACGAGAAGTGTGCGCATCCTGATCGCAGGTCCCGGTCGGGTGGCGCCGTCAGGGGCAACGCGTGGGCTGCGTGCTGCGGGTGGGACGCGCCCGACGTGGTGGCAGGTGTTGGATTCGAACCAACGTAGGCTGAGCCGACGGTTTTACAGACCGTTCCCTTTGGCCACTCGGGCAACCTGCCGCGCGCCGGTCGTCCGGCAACGCCAGGGAGGATACAAGGTGAGAGGAAGTGCGCTCCATCACGTCCCACCGGAGCGCCACGAGCGACGTGAGGAGAACAGCGGATGGCAGACCCGTCCTTCGACATCGTCAGCAAGGTCGACCACCAGGAGGTCGACAACGCCGTCAACCAGGCGTCCAAGGAGCTGGCGCAGCGGTTCGACTTCCGCGGTGTCAACGCGTCGGTGACCTGGTCCGGAGAGGACGCGGTCGCGCTGCAGGCCGACACCGAGGAGCGGTTGCGTGCGGCGCTCGACGTGTTCAAGGAGAAGGTCATCAAGCGGGGGATCTCGCTGAAGGCGGTCGACGCCGGCGAGCCGCAGCAGTCCGGTAAGACCTTCCGGCTGACCGCAAAGATCCGGCAGGGCATCGACTCCGACCAGGCCAAGAAGATCGCCAAGCGGATCCGGGACGAGGGCCCCAAGGGCGTGCAGGCCCAGATCCAGGGCGACCAGCTACGGGTCTCGGGGAAGAAGAAGGACCAACTCCAGTCGGTCATCGCGATGCTGAAGTCCGCCGACATCGACGTACCCCTGCAGTTCACCAACTACCGGTGAGTCGGGGCGGAACGGGCCCTTCCCGGACAGCGCACGCATAGCGATGTCCGACCTTCCCGAGCGGTTAGGTATGGAATACTCGGGGCATGCTCGTGACAGACGCCTACCGCCCATCACTCGCCGATTTGGCGGCCACCGTCTCCGGTGACGCCACGGTCGGCGGGGTCTCCGCCCACGCATCGATCCGCCCTCCCGCCTGGGCGGAGCTGGCCCATCCGGAGAGCGGCGACATCGCCATCGCGCCTCCGGAGACGGGGTCGGGCTGGTGGGCCGGGGCGCCCAGCGCGCTGCTGCACGACGGTGACATCTACCTCGCCTACCGGCTCCGCCGTCCGGTCGGCGCGGGGCGCGGTTACGCCAACGTGGTGGCGCGTTCGCACGACGGAGTGAACTTCGAGACCGTCGCCGTGATCGACAAGGACCGCTTCGGCGCCGAATCACTCGAGCGGCCGGCGCTGACCGTGACCGAGGACGGCACCTGGCGGCTCTACGTCAGCTGCGCCACCCCGGGAACGAAGCACTGGCGGGTGGACCTGATCGAGGCGGACAGCCCGGAGGGCCTCGCCGACGGGACGACGCGCACGGTGCTCCCCGGCAGCGCGGACCTCGCCGTGAAGGACACGGTAATCGTCCACCAGGACGGTCTGTGGCACTTGTGGGCTTCCTGCCACCCGTTGACCGATCGCGCGCACACTGACCGCATGACCACCGAATACGCCACCAGCCCGGACGGTGTCCGGTGGACGTGGCAGGGGACGGCCCTCGCCGGCCGGCCCGGTCGCTGGGACGCCCGTGGCGTCCGGGTGGCGTCGGTGGTGCTCGACGGGCCCCAGCCGGTCGCCTTCTACGACGGTCGGGCCACGGCCGAGGAGAACTGGGAGGAGCGCACCGGCATCGCGATCGGCACCGCGACTCCGGGGGTCTTCGAGGCGTTCGGTGACACACCGGTCGCGCAGTCGCCATTCGGTTCCGGCGGACTGCGCTACGTCAGCATCGTCGCCCTGCCGGACGGCGATCGCCGGCTGTATTACGAGATGTCACGGGCGGACGGGAGCCACGAGCTCCGAACGATGCTGCAGCCCGCGGCCTGAGACCTCCCCGGTCCTGATCCACGAGGAGTCGTCGTGGCGCTGCCAGACTTCTTCGTCGCCGGTGTCCCCAAAGCGGGCACCACCGCCTTGCACGTCGCGCTCGCCGGTCACCCGGACATCTTCATGTCCCGGGTCAAGGAGCCGAAGCACTTCCTGACCGACGGTCCTCCCCCGCAGCGGGGCGGGCCCGGGGATGCCCGGACGTTCCGCCAGCGCGTCTGGCGGCGCGAGGACTACGAAGCGCTCTTCGACGACGCGCCGTCGCATGCGCTGCGGGGCGAATCGACGCCCTTCTACCTCTACCTTCCGCAGGCGCAGGAGCGCATCCGCCAGACCGTCCCGGATGCGCGCCTGATCGTGCTGCTCCGCGACCCGGTCGACCGGGCGCACTCCAACTGGAGCCACCTGTGGTCGGCCGGTCTCGAGCCGGAGCAGGACTTCGTGCGGGCCTGCCGACTCGAGGATCAGCGGGCCGCCGCCGGCTGGGCGCTGTTCTGGCGCTACCTCGACCTCGGCAGGTACGGCGAGCAGCTCGAGGCCCTCTACTCACGCTTCCCCCGCGAGCAGGTGCTGCCGGTGCGCTACCGCGAGCTGCGCGACTCGCCGACCGCCGTACTCGACCGGATCTGCACCTTCCTCGGCGTCGACCCGGGCCGGATCGCGACGATCCCCACGGAGAACGTCACCACGCAGGCCAGCAACTCCCACCGCAACCGGGCGATCTCCGCACTGCTGCGGACCGGGTCGACGGTCGAGCACCGGCTGCCGGCGCGCTGGTGGCCCCGGGTCGACGCGTTCCTGTCCGGGCACCTGCAGCGGGAGCAGCGGCCGCGCCAGCCGCTGACCTACGAACAGCGGGCGGCGCTGATCCCGCACTTCGCCGACGACGTACTCCGGTTGGAGCAGCTCACCGGCGAGTCGTTCGCGGCCTGGCGGGATCCGGGGCGGCCGCCGGTGCGGGCCGCGCTGCCGCGCTCGGCCCGGATCGGCACGGCCGCGGGCAGCATCGACCGGCCCATTCCGGACACGCCTCCCGTGTAGCCTCGGTCACCGCGCCGGTCGAACGTGCCATCCGGGCACCGGCCGCGAGCGAAGGAGCGGCCGGTGAAGGGCATCATCCTGGCGGGCGGGTCCGGGACGCGGCTGCACCCGATCACCCGCGCGGTGGGCAAGGCGCTGCTGCCCGTCTACGACAAGCCGCTGGTCTACTACCCGCTCTCGGTGCTGATGATCGCCGGCATCCGCGACATCCTGATCATCACGACCCCCGCCGACCTCCCCGCGTTCCAGCGGCTGCTGGGCGACGGGAGCGAACTCGGCCTGACGCTGTCCTACGCCACCCAGGCCGAGCCGCGCGGGATCGCCGACGCGTTCCTGGTCGGGGCGGAGTTCGTCGGCAGCGACCAGGTCACGCTGGTGCTCGGGGACAACATCTTCTACGGCAGCGGGCTCGGCGGGCTCCTGTGGAGCGAAGCGGCCGCCGTCGACGGCGCGACGCTGTTCGGCTACCGCATCGCCGATCCCGAGCGCTTCGGCGTCGCCGAGGCCGGCCCGGACGGGCGGCTGCTCTCGATCGAGGAGAAGCCGACCCACCCGCGGTCCGACGTCGCCATCACCGGTCTCTACATGTACGACAGCGACGTCGTCGACATGGCCCGTGACCTCAAGCCGTCCGACCGCGGCGAGCTGGAGATCACCGACATCAACAACCGCTACGTGCGACAGGGCAACGCGCGCCTGGTCACCCTCGGCCGCGGTACGGCGTGGCTCGACACCGGCACTCACGACAGCCTGCTGGAGGCGGGTCAGTTCGTGCAGGTGCTCGAGCACCGGCAGGGTGTGCGGATCGCCTGCCTCGAGGAGATCGCGCTGCGGATGGGCTACATCGACGCAGACAGCGCCTATGCCCTCGGTCGGGCGCTCGCGAAGTCGGCGTACGGCGAATACGTCATGCAGCTGGCTGAGCAGGCCGGCGCGCACCCCGCGCCGTAACCCACTGCGGCCCGATGATTCGGGTGGACGACTCGGGGGTGGGCGCCGAGGTCACGCGCCGGCCGACACTTTCTCGTACGCCGGCACCAAGCCCTCATTCCGCGTGAACGTGACGTTCATGCGGCTAGATCGCTTGAACGTGACGTTCAAGCCGAATGGTTCGGGCGGCCTGCGGCTACCGGCCGGTCAGGCCGCTGCCGGGCGAACCGGCCATCTCCTCGAGCCGGGCGATCCGCTTGGCCATCGGCGGGTGCGTGGAGAAGAGGTTGGCGATGCCCTCGGGGCGGAACGGGTTGGCGATCATCAGCGGGCCGGTCGTGATGAGCCGTTCCTGCGGCGGCAACGGCAGCGCCTGGGTGCCCCGCTCGAGCTTGCGCAGCGCGCTCGCCAGGGCGAGCGGGTCGCCGGTCAGCTGCGCGCCGGACGCGTCGGCCTGGTATTCGCGGCTGCGACTGATCGCCAGCTGGATCAACGCGGCGGCGATGGGGCCGAGGATGATCAGCAGCAGTTCGGCGAAGATCCCGCCGCCGTCGCGGTCGTTGTTGTTTCCGCCGCCGAACAACGAGGCGAAGACCGCCAGCCGCGACGCGAAGACGATGAAGCTGGCGAGCGCGCCGGCGACCGACGAGATGAGGATGTCGCGGTTGTAGACGTGGGATAGCTCGTGGCCGAGCACCGCGCGCAGCTCCCGCCGGTCGAGCATCGGCAGGATGCCCTCCGTGCAGCACACCGCGGCATGCCGCGGGTTGCGGCCGGTCGCGAACGCGTTGGGTTGGTTGGTCGGGCTGATGTAGAGGCGGGGCATCGGCTGGCGGGCCAGGGTGGCGAGTTCGCGGACGATCGAAAACAGGACCGGCTGTTCGGCCTCGGTGACCGGCCGCGCGCGCATCGACTTCAGCGCGATCTGGTCGGAGTAGAAGTAGGAGAACCCGTTCATCCCGATGGCGATGATCAGGGCGATGATGAGCCCGCTGCGGCCCCAGATGCTGCCGATCCCGAGGATCAGGGCCGACATGAGCCCCAGCAGCACCGCGGTCTTCAAGCCGTTGAAATGGCGGTGCACGGTCAGTCCTTCCGGGTCGTACGAGGCGGCGTTGCCTGCTTCTTGCTCCGATCACCGCCGATCCGAGTAACGAGTGCTCGGGTCGCGGCGTTCCCGGCCCTGAGCCGCCCACGCCGCGGGCGGCTCGCATCGGTCACTGACCGTGCTCCAGCGGGTCGTGCGCGGGCGGCGGCGGAACGGTCCAGACCCACTCCCGAAGCCGGTCTTTTTCGTGCGTCATCTCCCGGATGTCGACTTCGGCGTAGGCGTATTCCGGGGCCCAGAAGAGCGCGTCGTAGGGGCAGACGTCGATGCAGATCCCGCAGTACATGCACAGCGCGAAGTCGATGGCGAACCGGTCGAGCACGGCCCGCTGCCGCGGCCGGGCGGCGCCGGGTGCGTCGACAGTCTCCTTGTGGGAGTCGATGTAGATGCACCAATCCGGACATTCGCGTGCGCAGAGCATGCAGACGGTGCAGTTCTCCTCGAGCAGCCCGATCACCCCGCGACTGCGCGCCGGCAATTCCGTCGTCCCGTCGGTCACGTCTCTCCCTCCCCTTCCGGCCCTCCATGGGAGTCGGGAGCGGCGGGGCCCCAGTCGGTCGGATCGGGTACGCCGGGGGGACGCATCCGCCGCCGCGACCGCCCACGGGTGGCGCTCTCCCCCGGTTCCTTCGCTCCCGGCCACTCCTTGGCCACCCGCGAGGCCAGGACGAAGTCCTTGCGCAGCGGATGCCCCTCAAAGCCGTCCGGCAACAGCAGCGGGGTCAGCCCGGGATGGCCGACGAAGTCGATGCCGAACATCTCGTGCGTCTCCCGCTCGTGCCACGCCGCTCCCGCGAAGACATCGGTCAGCGTCGGCAGCGCCGGGTCGTCGTCGGGCACCACCGTGCGCAGCAGCACATGGTGCCCGCGCCCGATCGCGTAGAGATGGATCACCACGGCGAATCCGCTGTCGAGTTCGTCGACGGCGCTGAGCCAGTCGAAGAAGGTGCAGCCGAGGTCGGGATCGTCCCGGGCCACGGTCACCGCCTCGACCCACTGCTCCCGCGGCACGTCGACCGTCACGGCACCGAAGGTGACCGCGTACGTCGACCGCGCACCGGTCCGCTCGACCAGTCGCCGGCCGATCTCGTCGGGGGTCAACGGCCCGACCCCGGCGGCGGGACCATCGGCGCGGTGTAGAGCGCGGCGCCGCGCGCCGCGGCCGGCGCCGGACCGTCGCCGATCACGTCCTGCAGCCGCCGGATGCCTTCGAGCAGCGCCTCCGGGCGGGGTGGACATCCGGGGACATAGACGTCGACAGGGATGATCTGGTCGACGCCCTTCGTCACCGAATAGCTGTCCCAGTACGGGCCGCCGCAGTTGGAGCAGGCGCCGAAGCTGATCACGTATTTCGGGTCGGGAAGCGCGTCGTACTGGCCCTGCACCGCCGGCGCGATCTTGTCGGTCACCGTGCCGGACACCACCATCAGGTCCGCCGCGGGCGGCCCGCCGGTCGGGGTGGACGGGTCGATGCCGAGGCGCAGGATGTCCGGGCGCGCCATCGAGGTGGCCACGAATTCGACCGCGCAGCAGGCCAGGCCGAAGTTGAACACCCACAAGGTGTAGCGGCGGCCCCAGTTGAGCACGAACCGGATCGGCTCCGGCGCGGCCATTGCGTGCCCATCCATCGACGCACCTGCCTCCACGAGGGTCCCGGCCCTCGCCCGCGAGCCTAGTGATCGGACCGGTGCCCCGCCGTCCGCCCGGGGCGTGGTCCGGGCTCGGGACAGCCGTCTCAGATGCTGGGACGCGGGCTAGCGTATTCCCGACTGTGACCCTTTCCCCCTGATACGCCATCCGGGGCCGCGCGCGCTTACCATCGTGCGGGAGCCGCACGGCATAACATGGTTGCGGTCCGACACCACACACGCTCTTCGAGGAGGAGGACCGTGCCCAAGCAGGTCGAGCAGCGCGACCGCGTCGTGATCCGGTTCGCCGGAGACTCCGGTGACGGTATGCAGCTCACCGGCGACCGGTTCACCCAGGAGACGGCGGCATTCGGTAACGATCTCTCGACGCTGCCCAACTTCCCGGCCGAGATACGCGCCCCCGCCGGCACGCTGCCGGGGGTGTCCTCCTTCCAGCTGCACTTCGCCGACCACGACATCATGACGCCGGGCGATGCCCCCGACGTACTCGTCGCGATGAATCCCGCCGCCCTCAAGGCAAACCTCACCGACCTGCCGCGCGGCGCGACGATCATCGTCGACAACCACGACTTCACCCCGCGGGCACTGTCCAAGGTCGGATGGGACGCCAACCCGCTCGAGGACGACTCGCTGACCGATTTCCTGGTCCACGACGTCGACCTCAGCGGACTCACGACGACCGCGTTGGAGTCCTTCGGCCTGTCCCGTAAGGAATCCAGCCGCGCCAAGAACATGTTCGCGCTCGGGCTGCTGTCGTGGATGTACCACCGGCCGGTCGAGGGGACGGTCCGTTTCCTCGAGTCGAAGTTCAAGAGCAAGCCGGAGATCGCGGCCGCCAACGTCGCGGCCTTCCGGGCCGGCTGGAACTACGGCGAGACGACCGAGGCGTTCGCCGTCTCCTACGAGATCAAGCCGGCGGCGTTGCCGGCCGGTGTCTACCGCAACATCTCGGGCAACCTCGCCCTGTCCTTCGGGCTGATCGCCGCGGCGCGCCAAGCGGGGCTGCCACTGATGCTCGGCGCCTACCCGATCACGCCGGCCAGCGACATCTTGCACGAACTGGCCAAGCACAAGGAGTTCGACGTCCGCACCTTCCAGGCGGAGGACGAGATCGCCGGCGTCGGAGCGGCACTCGGGGCGAGCTTCGGCGGGGCTCTCGGGGTCACGACCACCTCCGGGCCCGGCGTGGCCCTGAAGTCGGAGACCATCGGACTCGGCGTCACCCTCGAACTCCCCCTTGTGGTCTGCGACATCCAGCGGGCCGGCCCGTCGACCGGGATGCCGACCAAGCCCGAGCAGGCCGACCTGCTGATGGCGGTGTACGGCCGGCACGGCGAGGCACCGGTCCCGGTGGTCGCGCCGCAGTCCCCCGCCGACTGCTTCGATGCCGCCATCGAGGCGGTCCGCATCGCGACGAAGTACCGCACGCCGGTCTTCCTGCTCTCCGACGGCTATCTCGCCAACGGCTCCGAGCCGTGGCTGATCCCGGACGTCAATTCACTGCCGGAGATCGACGTCAATTTCGCCACCGAGACCAACCACGACGGCGAATTCTGGCCTTACCTGCGCGACCCGGAGACCCTCGCCCGGCCGTGGGCGGTGCCGGGTACGGCGGGGCTGGAACACCGCATCGGCGGGATCGAGAAGGCCGACGGCACCGGGGAGATCTCCTACGACCCGGCCAACCACGACTTCATGGTGCGCACCCGGGCGGCGAAGGTCGACGGGATCGCCCGGGACATCCCCGAGGTCGAGGTCGACGACCCGCAGGGCGACGCGACGGTGCTGGTGCTCGGCTGGGGGTCGACGTACGGCCCGATCGGCGCCGCCTGCCGCCGCCTGCGCCGACGCGGTCTGGCCATCGCACAGGCCCACCTGCGCCACCTCAACCCGTTCCCGCCCAATCTCGGCGAGGTGCTCGCGAGCTACGACCGGGTGGTGCTGCCGGAGATGAATCTCGGCCAGCTCGCCACCCTGGTGCGGGCGAAATATCTGGTCGACGTGATCAGCTACAACAAGGTCCAGGGACTCCCGTTCCGAGCCGAAGAGCTCGCCTCCGTGTTGGAGAAGGTGATCGCCGATGTCTGAGCAGGTCGACCTCGAATTCCCCGGCCTGGCCGGCGTTCCGGCGACCGAGACGAAGGAGTCCGCGAAGGACTTCAAGACCGACCAAGAGGTCCGGTGGTGCCCCGGCTGCGGCGACTACGCGATCCTCGCGGCCATCCAGGGCTTCATGCCCAAGCTCGGCGTACGACGCGAGAACATCGTCATGCTCTCCGGTATCGGCTGCGCCGCTCGGCTGCCGTACTACATGAACACCTACGGGATGCACTCGATCCACGGCCGCGCCCCGGCGATCGCGACCGGCCTCGCCGCGACCCGGCCCGACCTGTCGGTGTGGGTGATCACCGGTGACGGCGACGCGCTGTCGATCGGCGGAAACCACCTGATTCACGCCCTGCGCCGCAACGTCAACGTGAAGATCCTGCTGTTCAACAACCGGATCTACGGCCTCACCAAGGGGCAGTATTCACCGACGTCGGAGGTCGGCAAGATCACGAAGTCCACCCCGCTCGGGTCGCTCGACGCACCGTTCAACCCGGTGTCGCTCGCGCTCGGCGCGGAGGCCAGCTTCGTCGGGCGCGCCATCGACTCCGACCGCAAGCAGCTGACCTCGGTCCTGCAGGCCGCGGCCCAGCACCGCGGCACGGCGCTCGTCGAGATCTACCAGAACTGCAACATCTACAACGACGACGCCTACGAGTTGCTCAAGGACCCGGAGACGCGCGACGACTGGACGATCCGGATGGAGCATGGCGAGCCGCTGCGCTTCGGCCGCGACGGCACGAAGGGTGTCGTGCGCGACCCGGCGACCGGCAGCCTGCAGATCGCCGAGGACGTCGCCGACGACGACCCGCGGATCGTCGTGCACGATGCCCACGCCGACGACCCGAGCTACGCCTTCTCGTTGTCCCGGCTGTCCGGCAGCGACCTGCACTACACGCCGGTCGGCGTCTTCCGGTCGGTCGAGCGGTCGGCGTACGACGACAGCATGCGCGAGCAGGTCGAGGACGCGACCGCAGCCAAGGACGCGGACCTGACCGGTCTGCTGCACGGGTCGGATACCTGGATCGTCGGCTGACGTCCCGCCGATGACCGAGGGACGCAAAGGACTGCTCTTCGGCGCCGCGGCCTACGTGATGTGGGGGCTCTTCCCCCTCTACTGGCCATGGGTGCGTCCTGCCGGTGCGCTGGAGATCCTGGCCCACCGGGTGGTGTGGTCGCTGGTCGTAGTGATCGCGATCCTCGCCGTGCAACGCAACTGGCGGTGGATCCGCGAACTGTTGCACCAGCCGGGACGGCTCGCACTGATGGCGCTCGGCGCGATCCTCATCGCGACCAACTGGGGCGTCTACATCTGGGGCGTCAACCACGGCGAGGTCGTGGAGACGTCGCTGGGCTACTTCATCAACCCGCTCGTCACGGTCCTGCTGGGCGTGCTGGTGCTGCGCGAGCACCTGCGCCCGGTGCAGTGGGCGGCGGTCGGCCTCGGTGCCGTGTCCGTGCTCGTCCTCGCCGTCGACTACGGCCACCCGCCCTGGATCGCGTTGACGCTGGCCTTCTCCTTCGGCTCGTACGGCCTGATCAAGAAGCACGTCGGTGCGCCCGCGTCGCACAGCCTCACGGTCGAGACGGCGACGCTGCTGATCCCGTCGCTGGTCTATCTGGGTTTCCTCGCCGCGGACGGGCGCAGTAGTTTCGGGCATTCCGGTGTGGCGCAGGCGGTTCTGCTCGTCGGCGCCGGCGTCGTGACCGCCGTACCGCTGCTGTTCTTCGCCGGCGCGGCACGGCGGCTGCCGCTGGTCACGCTCGGGCTGCTGCAATACGTCACGCCGGTGATGCAGTTCGCCTTCGGCGTCCTCGTCTTCCACGAGCCGATGCCGGCGCTGCGGCTGATGGGTTTCGCGCTGGTCTGGGTGGCGCTGATCGTGCTCTCGGTCGACATGGTCCGCTACCAGCGCACGGCGCGCGAGGTACAGCGTCAGCGGGGTGTCGAGATCTCCGCGACATCACCGGTCTAGCCGTCCGCGTCGAGACATCAGCCGGGTCGGGTTCCGCACGCGACAAAACACGTGGCGACGTCGGTGGTCATCACGCGACAATGGCCGACATGGAGGAGGTCAAGGTCGTCGTCGCCCATAGCGAGCGCACGACCCTGCGCGTCGGTGACGTGTTCCTGAAGATCGACGCTGATCAGACGCGCATCGACGTCGAGGTCGAGGCGATGGATATGGCGCCGATCCCGACTCCGGAGGTCCTGTGGCGGAAGCCGCCCGTGCTCGCGCTCGCCGCCCTCCCCGGGATCGCACTCGGCCACCTCGGTGAGCCGTCGACCGCGTCGCCCACCGCGTGGGCAGCGGCGGGTGCCGCAGTACGGATGCTGCACGACGCGCCGCTGCCGCCACGGCCCGGTCCGAACATCGACGAGCTCGCATCGCGCCTCGACGGCGAATGCGAGTGGCTCCTCGCCAACGGCGTCCTTCCCCCCGACGTGGTCACGCGTAACCGCCGGGTTGCCGAGGCCGCACTCCGGCCGTGGACACCTGTCTTCACGCACGGCGACCTGCAGGTAGACCACGTGTTCGTCGATGGTGACAAGGTCACCGGCGTAATCGACTGGTCCGAGGCCAGCAAGGGCGATGCCCTGTTCGACCTCGCCATCTTGACGCTCGGACACGAGGAGCACGTTGGCGACGTCGTCGCCGGCTACGGCACCGACGTTGACCGCGACCTCATCCACGCGTGGTGGTCGTTGCGATGCCTGACCAACGTCCGCTGGCTGGCCGAGCACGGCTACGGCTCGCCGGACGAGTTCCCCGAGGTCGCCGTACTGAGATCCCGGCTCTGAGGCCGCAACTAATCGGCCACCGTCGGCGGAGTCAACGCGTCGACGGGCCGTTGAAGTAGTGCCCCTCGTCGAGGTCTGCGATGAGACCGTGCTGCGTCGGCGTCCACCCCAGCAGTTCACGCGTCAGCCGGTTCGAGGCCGGACAATCCACGCTGAAGAAGCCGCCGAGAAAGCCGAAGTGGCTGCTCGCCTGCTCGGCCGGAACGGAGACCACCGGCAGGTCGAGGCCGCGACCGATCGCCTCGGCGATGGCCCGGGTCGGCACACCCTCCTCGGCGATGGCGTGCAGGACCGAACCGGCGGGTGCGTCGTCGACGGCGAGCCGGACGAGGCTGCCGGCATCGAGTCGGTGCACCGCCGGCCAGCGGTTGGCGCCGTCGTCGATGTAGCCGGACACTCCCGTGTCCCGAGCGATGCCGACCAGCGCGGCTACGAAACCGTGATCGCCAGCGCCGTGGACCGTCGGAGCGAACCGCACGATCGATGAGCGCACCCCTCGGGTGCCGAAGGAGAGCGCCGCTTGGGCGCTGGCGACCCGCGGGTGGGCGCCCAGGTCTGGCATGTCCTCTTCGGTGGCGACGCGTCCGGACGCGATCCCGGCTGCGCCGGAGGCGATGACGAATGGCCGATCGGTGCCCTCGAGGGTCGCGCCGATGGCCTCGATCGCCTGCAGGTCCGTCTGCGCAGCCTGCTCCATGCGCGAGAAGTCATGGTTGTAGCCCAGGTGGACGACCCCATCGGACGCGGCTGCCCCTGCACGCAGGCCGTCGAGGTCGTCGAGACCGCCGCGGTGGACCTCGGCGCCGCGTGCGGCGACCGCTGCCGCCGCGGTGTCCGAGCGGGCGAGACCGACGACCTTGTGGCCGGCATCGAGGAGCTCCGGGATGACGGCCGAACCGATCCAGCCGGATGCTCCGGTGACGAAGATGCGCATGAAATCCTCCAGATGATCAACGGCCCGCAAGCCGGCCTGATGTCACTTGATGACATCACTGTACAGGCTGATGTCATCGCGTGTCATCACCTAGACTGACGGCATGGGTCGATGGGAGCCGGACGCGAGCGGCCGGCTCCGACAGGCGGCGATGGAGCTCTACGTCGAGCGCGGGTTCGAGCAGACGACCGTGGCCGAGATCGCCCAGCGCGCGGGCCTCACGGCGCGGACCTTCTTCCGCTACTTCGCCGACAAGCGCGAGGTGCTCTTCGGCGGTTCGGCGTTCCTGCAGGAGCGCATGGTGGGAGCCCTCGACGGTGCCCCCGACTCCGCCTCGCCGATGGAGGCCATCGCGGCCGCACTCGACGCCGCCGCAGCGGTGATCGGGGAGGGCCGCGCATTCTCCCGTCAGCGTCAGGCCGTCATCGTCGCCAACGCGGAGCTGCGAGAGCGCGAACTGATCAAGATGGCGTCGCTGTCGGCGGCTCTCGCCGACGGGTTACGCCGACGCGGCGTCACCGACCCGGAGTCGAGTCTGGCGGCCGAGGCGGGGATCGCCGTCTTCCGCGTGGCGTTCGAGCGTTGGATCAATGAGCCGGGCGACCGGGACCTGTCGCAGATCATGCGCGAGTCGCTCGATCAGCTGAAGACCCTCACCGCCGGCGGCTGATTGCGACAGACGCCCCGAAAACGGCGCGGTGCGGCTAGACATCACCCAAATGTTTGGTCATACTTATGACCATGGCGGCGATGAGTTCAATTGCGGAAGCTAAGGCCCACCTCTCTGACCTGGTAGCGCGAGTTGGTGCGCAGCACGAGCGTGTGACGGTGACCGTGCACGGCCGGCCCACGGCGGTGCTCCTCGCTGTCGACGACCTTGAGTCGCTCGAGGAAACCATCGCAGTCCTGTCGGACTCGGACGCGGTGCATGCGCTTCGTACGGCCGAAGACGAACTCGCTCGAGGCGAGGGTGAAAGCGAGCGGGACCTTGCAGCAGCGATGGCTGCCCGGCGAGCCGGTGCGTGAACGATCGCAGATACGACCTACTGATTGCCCCAACCGCACGTCGGCAGCTCGCTGAGCAACTTCCACAGCCAGTAGCCTTTGCGGCTTACGAATTCATCGTCGGCCCGCTGCTGGAGAATCCGCAGCGCGTAGGTAGACGCCTGCGCCCTCCGCTCGACGATCGCCACAGCGCGCGACGCGGCACCTACCGCGTCCTCTACCGCATCGACGAGGACCACCATCGCGTCGAGGTCGTCGGCGTGTTCGCTCGCTCGGACGCCTACCGCAACCGCTGAATCCTGCTAGAGAGAGCCGTCGTAGGTCGTGAGCCGGCCGCACATCCCCAGCTTCGGTCCGGACGGCGCGTCGGCGACGACCGCCGCCGCGCCGAGGTGGCTGTAGTCGCCGCCCCGGAGTGCCGCCAGGCGCTTCGCGGCCAGGTCGGCTACCGCCGCCGCTCCGGCACTGAGCTGGCTCTCCCAGGCCTCGAGCTTCGGCGCCACCAACTTGTGCGCGGCGTCGTAGAAGGCGTCGAGCTCGCCCGGGCCGTGCTCCTCGACCCGGCGGCGCAGCTCACCGAAGCCCTCGATCGCCAGGTCCTTACGGCGTCGCGCCGCGGCCTCGTCGGAGGCGTAGACGTGTCGCTCGTCGGCGAGCGACGCGGCGGCGGCGTAGCGCTCACGGTCGGCGAGGATCTCCGGCGGGAAGGTGAGTACGGCGTCACCGGCCTCGGGCAGGCCGGCGTTCTGCATCACGACCAGGATCTTCAGGCCATCTTCGTTGACCAGCCGGTGGATCGTGCCGGGGGTGAACCAGACCACGTCGGCCGGGGCGAGCGGTGTCTCGGTGAAGCCCGCGGAGCCGAGGGTCTGCAACCGGCCGGACCCGCTGACGACGATGTAGGCCTCGGTGCACAGCAGGTGGACGTGTGCGGAGCCGCCCGGTTCGCCGTCCGGCCCGGACCAGTCATAGACGTCGAGGCCGGTGACCGCGGTCGCTCCGGGAAAGGCGAGCGACGGGTCGGTCACGACCGGCCGAGCGCGTCGACGCCGCGAACCCGGTCGGAGACGACCTGCCCGATCCGCGCCGGATCCCAGCTTCCCGAACCGATGAGGAAGTCGTAGCGCAGGGTCAGCGTGTCGTCGGCCGGGACGTCGAGGACCTCGTCGAAGAACGGCGCCGGGCATACGCAGGCGTAGGGCTCGCTGCGGACGAACCACTGGGTGGGGTGCCGGACGTTGGCGGTGTTGTCGACGAAGACGATGGTGGCCGCGCCGTCGATCCCGTCGTGCTTGCCGACGTAACCGAGCCATTCGGCGCGCTGCCCCATCAGCGCCTCACCGGACGTGTCGGGCGCGAGGATCTTGCCGTTGTTGAAGGACCGCGGTCCGCGCCAGAAGAAGCCGCCGTAGCCGGCGGCCGGGCGCCCTTCGGTGGTCGGGCTGCCGAACTGGATCGGCGTCTCGCGCCGATTGTGCAGCGCCGTCTCGAAAGTCAGCACCCAGGCCGACTCCTCGGGGAGCAGGTAGGCGCCGAAGCGGCGCTTCTCGTCGATCCAGTGCTCACCCTGCTCGGTGATCCAGGACAGCTGCTCGTCGATCCGGGCGATCCCGTCGGTGATGTGGACCTTCGTGAACTCGTCATGGCGCTGCGTGCCGTTGTTGTGCAACTGCACGTAGCCCTTGTCGCGCACGTAGGTCGGGCCGCCCCAGAAGTTGGCGTCGTCGACGTTGGGCAGCGCGAGCGAGATGCCCTTGTGCCAGACATGGTCGTGCGGGCGGTAGAGCGAGACCAGCTCGCCGGTCGTCGTACGCAGCGGATGCATGTAGGGGTGCGGCGATTCCAACTGCGGCACGTCGGGCTGGACGACGTAGCGGAACAGCTCGACGCCACCGGCTTCGAGCGTGACCGCGTCCGCGGTCTCGGCGAGCTGCATCGAGGAGTCTGGCTGGGGCACGGGCGGACCTTTCGGAAGTTGTCGTCAGGCGGTCGCGGTCGGCGCCCAGTCGGGATGATCGCCGTGCAGCCGGTGGTAGAAGGGGTTGCCGGGGCTGAGGTCTTCGCGGCGTACCCGGGTGCCGGTGAAGGCGGACGCGTAGAGGCCGGTCACGAGCTCCAGCGTGCGCCTTGCGCCCGGTCCCGTCGACCCGGGGCGCTCGCCCCGCTCGAGGCTGTCGAGGATGTCGCCGTACTGCGCCGCGTGCGAGCTCTTGACGTCGGGGCCGGGAGCCGGCCAGATCTCCGGCCCCGCCTCGACGCCGGGCGCCGGGGTGAACCGCCAGCTCTGCGCGTCGTAGCCGTAGAGGTGGGTCAGCTCGAGGGTGCCGCGAGCGAAGTCGAAGCGCTGGTAGCTCTCCTCGCGCGGCGACAGGATGCTGTTGACGACGCTGGCGATCGCGCCGCTGGCGAAGCTGACGTGGGCGAAGGACACGTCCTCGGTCTGCACGTGCCGCGCCATCCGCGCTGCGGTCGCCGAGATCTCGGTCCACTCGCCCAGCAGATGACCGAGCAGGTCGATCTGGTGGATGCCGTGGCCCATGGTCGGACCGCCGCCCTCGGTGTCCCACCGGCCGCGCCACGGAACCTCGTAGTAGGCGTCGCCGCGGAACCAGAGGGTGTGGCAGATGGAGACGTAGGGCGCGCCGAGCAAGCCGTCGTCGATCAGGTGCTTGACGTGCCGGCCTGCCGATCCGAACCGGTGCTGGAAGACCGTGATGAAGTGACCCTTGTTGCGCTTCTCGGCCTCGGCGATGCGGTCGAAGTCCTCGAGGGAGAGGCACGGCGGCTTCTCGACGAGCACCGATGCGCCGGCGTCGAGGGCGGCGATCGCCGGGTCGGCGTGGGCGCCGGGAGGGGTGCAGACGTCGACGAGGTCGAGCTGCTCGGCGGCGAGCATGTCCTCGACCGACTTGTAGCTGTTGGGGATGTCGTGCTTTTCACAGAACTCGTCCAGCCGGCCCTGATCGACGTCCATGGCGGCGACGACCTCAGCCCGGCCCTCGTGCGCCTTGATCGCCCGCAGATGCGAGTTGGCGATGTTGCCCGTGCCTACGAGCCCGATTTTGATCCGATCCGGCATGGTCGACTTCTCCTCTGGGGAAACGCTTACCGAGTAAACGTAGGAGTGCCCCCTTTGGCCTGTCAACCGAGCGTCGGCGCCGCCGGCCCGCCAGCCGTCGGACGCCTGGACAAAACCCACTACTAGTGGGTTGTGGTCCACGACACGCCGTACGGACCGTCCAAAACCCACTACTAGTGGGTTTTGTCCAGGGTGCGGCGACCCGCCGCTCCCCCGGCGCTTGCCCAGCCCGGCGCCCGCCCAAAACGCACTCGGAGTGCGTTTTGGTCAGCGACACGCCGCGCCCGGCCCCCAAAACGCACTCCTAGTGCGTTTTGGTCGACCAACCCGTCGACCAGCAACCAACCAGCCAGCCAGCAACGGAGCGGGTTACGACGGCGGCGTGAACCAGTCGTTGGACAGCGGGAAGAGATACCGGTCGGTGACGGCGTTGAGCACCCGGCGCGCCTGGTGGAAGTGCTCGGCCGCGTCACGCAGCTCGGCGGTCGTCGACGTCTGCGCCAACGCCCGCTCGGCGGCGATGAGATACCAGCGCGCACCGAAGCGCTCGAGCAGGTCGAGCGGGTCGTCGTCCTCGGGCGGCCGGGACAGCCCGGTCAGCCGCGCCAGCCGGTTGGAGTCGAACGGTCCGCTCGGCGTCGCCCGATCCGGGAACACGCCGGTGAGGAAGAGCGCCAGGTCGCCCATCCGGCGCCAGACGCCCGGCTTCTGATCTTCAGGTACGGCGTCCAGCAGCGCGGCCAGGCGCAGCGGGTCGAGCTCGTTCCACCGCCGCCGCTGCCATCCGCCGGAGGTCTTGGTCCACGCCACCCCGCTCGACACCCGGGTGAACGACGCCAGCAGGTCGATGAGGAACAGCCGCCGGCGGGCCAGGGCGAGGTAGGCGGCGAGGTCGGCGGAGTCGAAGACCGGGACCCGCAGCCGCGGCCCGGAGCGCTCGGTCGTGTAGTAGGTCTGCCCGAGATCGGCGGCGGTCCGGTGCACGGCCGCGGCGAAGACGAGGAACGGCGAGACGAAGGTCAGCCGCTCGCTGCGTCGACCGGTCGTCCCGGCGAGGTTGAGCAGGGCGTCGACCGTGGCGGGCCGGGCGAGCACGTCGAGGACAAGCGCGGGCTGGCGACGCAGCGCCTGCACGCGGCGGTCCTGCTCCTCCACCGTCACCCCGTCGGCTCCGACCAGCGTGCGCAGGTCGGTGTCGCTCAGGTGCTCGACGTAGGCGCTGCCGACTGCGTCGAGCTCGTCGTACTCGGCTAGCACGTCTTCAGTCTCCGGCAATGCACCGGTATACGCACGTTTTTCACACCGATGTTACGTAAGGACTCGGATCGGCTTTCCGGACAAAAACGCCGCGATGTCCTCAACCGCGCCGCTGTACCACTGCCGGTAGGTCTCCCGGGTGACGAAACCGATGTGCGGCGTCAGCACCGTGTGCGGCGCCGACCGCAGCGGATGCGTCATCGGCAGCGGCTCGACGTCGTACACGTCGAGGCCGGCGCCGGCGATCTGCCGCGCGTGCAAAGCGTCGATCAGCGCCGTCTCGTCGACGATCGGTCCGCGGGAGGTGTTGATCAGGTACGCCGTGGGCTTCATCGCGGCCAGTTCCTTCGCGCCCACCAGGCCGCGGGTGCGGTCGCTCAGCACGACGTGGATCGAGAGGATGTCGGCGGCGGAGAAAAGCTCGTCCCGCTCGACCCGGGTGGCGCCGACCTCGGCCGCACGTTCGGCGGTGAGGTGCTCGCTCCAGGCGATGACCTCCATCCCGAAGGCGCGTCCGACCCTGGCGACCCCACTGCCGAGCCGCCCCAACCCCAGCAGTCCCAGGGTCTTGCCGGCGAGGTCGACCCCGAGGGTGGTCTGCCAGCGACCGGCCCGCAGAGCCGCGTCCTCGGCCGGCAGGTGCCGCAGCAGCGCCAGGATCAGACCCCACGTCAGGTCGAGGGTCGCGCCGCCCGAACCTTCCGTACCGCTGACCACCACGCCGTGATCGCGGGCCGCGTCGACGTCGATCGCGACGTTTCTCATCGCGGCGGTGACGATCAGCTTCAGCCGCGGCAGCCGCGCGATCAGCGACCGCGGGAAGGCGGTGCGCTCGCGCATCAGCACCACCACGTCGAACTCGGCGAGCCGCTCGACCAGCGCGTCGACGTCGGTGAGGTGGTAGGAGAAGAACACCACCTCGGTGCCGTCCGGCAGCGAAGCCCAGTCGGCGAGCGACTCGGCCACGTCCTGGTAGTCGTCGAGTACGGCGACGCGTGTCACGGGCAACCTCCGGGTGCGGATAGGCGATTATCCGCACACCGGAGGCCCGTCCCCGTCAGGACCCTGCCCCCGCGCGTTACAGCGCGAGGTTGGCCACGACCTCGCCGGAGCCGGTGGTGACCTGTACCGACGAGAGCTGGCTGCGCGGCATGGCGACCGCGGTCGGCACCTTGACCGTCTTCTCGGGGAGGGCCTTCCAGGTGGCCAGCTGCTGGCGGTGTCCGTTGCGATCGGTCGCGACGAGCACGTACTGCACGCCGCCGCCACCCCAGCCGCCCCCGCTGCCGGTGGCGTCGCCGCTGTAGGTGCAGTGCATGTCGATCGCCGTACCCCAGGCCTTGTCCGTCAGCCGCACGGTCGCCTGCACCGGTGCGCCGTTGACGGCCTTCATGGTGAACAGCCGGCTGGTGACCGCCGAGACCGACGGGTGGCCGGCCGGGTGGTCGTCGACGGAGGAAATGATGGCGGCACCGCCGACCCCGACGACCGCGGCGGCTGCGGCGGCCACGGCCACCACCCGCCAGCGGGCGCTACGGCGCTCCCGGTGCACCTGGGTGAGGAGCCGGGGCAGCAGCGAGGGTGGCGGCGGCTCGGCTTCGGCACCGGAGTCGGCCGCCTCCTCGGACGAAATCCGGGCGAGCAGGCCGGGCATGCCGGAGAACTCCTGCACCGTGGCGGTGCAGGTGGGGCAGGTCGGCAGGTGTTCCTCGAAGCGGTGTCGCTCCTCCGGGCTGAGCGCACCCAGCACGTAGGAGGCGCCGTCGTGGCTGTAGAAGCAGGTCACGCGGTCACCCCCATCTCCTCGAGCGCCAGTTTCAGGGCGCGTAGCGCATAGTGTGTTCGGGACTTCACGGTGCCAGGGGGCACTCCCAGCCGGGCGGCCGCCTCGGCGACCGACATTCCCCGGTAGAAGCACTCGACGAGCACCTCGCGGTGTGACGGCGACAGCTGCCGGAGCGCGTCGGCCACCAGCCACGACTGTACGGCGGTGTCGGCGGCGTCCGGCACGCTCACTTCGGGGACCCGGTCGGTCACCTTCTCCGGCCGGACGCTGCGAGCCCGCCATTCATCGATGACGACGTGCCGCAGGGTGGTGAAGAGCCAGCCCCGCGGTGATCCTCGGGACGAATCGAGGACCTCGGGGTGCCGCCAGGCCCGAAGCATCGTCTCTTGGACGGCGTCCTCGGCCCGACCTCGATCTCCGCTGGTCAGTCGCATGGCGTACGACCACAGCGCGGACGCGTGCTCGTCGTGCAGCACGCGCATCAGATCGGCTTCAGGCGGCACTCTCACCTACCCCCCTTCACCGGATAACACGGAGCCGGAGCTTCGGCGGTTCACTGAACCGAACGCCGGTATTGGTCGTACCTTGCCGTTATGAGAGCACTTCTGCGCATTGGCGTGGCCGCGTTCGCCCTGCTGATCGCCGCGGCCTGTTCCTCCTCCGGCTCCGGATCGTCGTCCAACTCGTCGTCACCGTCGGCCTCGTCGAAGGCGTCAGCGTCCTCGTCGCCATCGAAGAGCGCGGCGACCTCGTCGGCCACGATCACGATCAAGAACTTCAAGTTCGGGGCACCGCTGACGGTGAAGCCGGGCACGAAGGTCAAGGTCGTGAACAACGACTCGGCGCCGCACAACGTGACGTCGACGACCGGGGCCTTCAAGTCGGCGACGATCACCTCGAGTCAGACGTCGAGCTTCACGGCACCGACGAAGCCGGGTAAGTACCCCTTCACCTGCACCGTGCATCCGTTCATGCACGGCTCGCTGACGGTGTCCGGCTGACTCCTGGTCGAGGCGGGACTCAGGCGCGGGTGGCCCGCCAGCAGCGACAGGTCATCGGCAGGTCGACAGTGTCGCGGCCGGACAGCGCGGGATCGGTGCGGGTGAAGTCGGCGACCCGCTCGAGCAGTGCCTGCCGCTGAACCTCGGGCAGGACGATGATCCGGCTGTAGGTGCCGATGAGGCCGACGACGTCCTCCGGACTGATCGGCCGGGACCACCGCTCGACGTGGGTCGCGGTATCGCCGAACGGCGCGTCGTCCGGCATCCGGACCCGAACGGCTCTCGGTCGCCGGTCCTGGGGCGGCGCGGCTCCGTCCACCTCATCGCGGTGGGTGCTCTCCGCCGCCGCCTTCTCTTCCTCGGTGACCGTGCCCGCCCGCACGATCTCCTCCAGGTCGGCGACCCAGCGCACCTGCCGGTCACGGCCGTTCCAGAGGAGTCCGAAGCGGCCACCGGGACGCAGCACCCGGGCCACCTCGTAGGGCGCGCGCTCCGGATCCATCCAGTGCCAGGCCGAACTCACCAGGACGGCGTCCACCGAGGCATCGGGGAGCGGTATCTCCTCCGCGCGGCCGGCCACCACGGTCGCCCCCGGCACGCGCTCGGTGAGCACCTCCCGCATCCGCGGGTCGGGCTCGACCGCCGTCACCGCCGGCACGCGACGGAGCAGGACCCGGGTCATCGCACCGGTGCCCGCACCGAGGTCCAACGCCGACTGGCAATTGTCCTGCAGCACCCAGTCCAGGGCTTCCCCCGGCGGGCCCGGCCGGAAGCGGTCGTAACTCTCGGCGATTGATCCGAAGGACTGAGCACGGACTCCGTGGGGACGCGTCACGCGCTCACGCTACTGCCAGTGCCCGAAGCGCCGTCCCTGGCCGCCTAATCTCCCCCTCGGGGCGTGACGCGCAGTTATCAAAAAGGGAAACTTGCATGCCGCACACGCTCAATCCGAATGTGTACATCGCCAATCAACGCATTCCAGTTACGCGCAGCGACGGCCACTCGCCGGTCGAATTCAAACCGACGAACAATCACTCAGGAATCCAGCCCGAAGGGTAGCAACCTGACCACTGTGTGTATAGAGTTGCGCAGGCATCAGAGGCGCTGAGAAGGGCGCATCCGATCCGCTTTGTTGGTGCGTGAAGTTGAGGCGGGGGTGGTTGCGGTGTGTGCTGGAACAAGGGTTTGCCAGGGCCTCCGTCAGAGAATCTGAGTTCGTGACTCCAAGTCGGATAATTGAATCCGCCGACGTGCACCCTGGTGCAATCGTCGGTGCGGACACGGTCGTCTGGCACCTCGCGCAGATCCGCGAGCACGCCGTTCTCGGGCGAGGATGCGTCGTGGGACGCGGTGCTTACGTCGGGCCCGGCGTACGGATCGGCGATTATGTCAAAGTACAAAACTACGCTCTTCTCTATGAGCCGGCCGTAATTGAGGACGGCGCATTCGTCGGACCCGGCGCGATTTTGACCAATGACACCCATCCCAGGGCTATCAACCCCGATGGAACGAGCAAAAGCGCTTCCGACTGGAGCCCGGTCGGGGTCGTCTTAGGGACGGGCGCCTCACTCGGGGCGCGCAGTGTCTGCGTGGCACCCGTTTCCATCGGCCGCTGGGCTCTGGTCGCTGCTGGCGCCGTCGTCACCAGCGATGTTCCCGATTTTGCACTGGTCGCGGGTGTGCCGGCCCGACGAATCGGATGGGTCGGTCGCTCAGGGGTCCCACTTGAGGCTCAGAAGTGTGACAAATGGCGTTGCCCGAAAACCGGAGAGGTCTACGTGGAGAACGGTGATTCCCTCGGCCTTGAGACCGCGGATGCAGAGTCCGCGACATGAGTGACGTCGCGATCTCGCTCGCCCGCCCCATCATCGGCGACGAGGA